>CAYPYI010000003.1:263-58576 GCA_964415085.1 uncultured Tissierellaceae bacterium | reverse complement strand
GTTGAATCTCTGTATCTTTTACATTGTCACTTTTTGCAAGGCCTATTCTATTTGATACCCTAAACACATGTGTATCTACTGCAATAGCTGGGATTCCAAATGCATTACTTGCAACTACATTTGCAGTTTTTCTTCCAACTCCTGGTAAAGTCATTAATTCTTCAATTGTTTCTGGAACTTCACCATCATAATCAGCAATCAAGATTCTACATGTATTTATAATATTTTCACTTTTGTTTTTATAAAATCCACAGCTATATATTCTTTTTCCTAATTCTTCTTGACCCATATCAATGTAATCCTGTGGTGTCTTTACTTCTTTAAACAACTTATCAGTTGTTTTATTTACTCTAACATCTGTACATTGAGCTGATAAAATTGTAGCTATTAAAAGTTCAAATGGGTTAGAGTGAGTTAGTTCTGCCTCTGCATCTGGATATAATTCTAAAAGTATTTCTAATACTTCCTTTATTTCTTTTTTCTTTAACACATTATCACCTACACTATTAATATATTTCTTTTCTTATACTTACTATTTCTAATCTATCATCATTATCAATAAAGTTAATTACCTTTTCTATAGTACTATCCACTACTTTTAAATCATTTGATATTGTAGCAACTCCTATTGTACTATAATTTAACTTATCAAGGCTATTTATTTCTGATATTGATATATTAAATTTATTTTGTAACCTTCTTATAAGACTTTTTACAACACTTCTTTTTTCTTTTAATGAATAAGACTCATATATTCTAATCTCAATCTCTATACTAGCTAATATCATTTAATCACCTTTTTATTAAGACTCTCTATAGCCCAATCAATATATTCTTCATACTTATGATTATTCTTATATTTTTCTTTTATTAATAAATCTAATGCTTCCTCTTTATACTTCTTTTCATTAGCTAAAGCTATTATAGCATTTCTTACAAAAATACTCTTACCTCTCCATGATCCTGACATATTACCATATTGCTTCTTAAACTCTCTATTACTTATATCAAATATTTTTTCAATATCTATATACCCAAGTGTTTCTTTTGGATAAAATAGATTATTTTTTGTTTTCTTCACATTTTTATTTTTGGGACAAACTAATTGACATATATCACATCCATATAATGAATTATTCATTTTGATTCTCAAATCTTTATCTATCTTATTTTTAGTTTGTGTTAAATAAGATATACACCTTTTAGGATTAATTACGTACTCTTTTTCTAAAGCATTCGTTGGACAAGCCTTGATGCATAAATCACAATCCTTACATTTATTTTCTAACTTAATATTATTTTCTTTTAAATCTAAACTGGTTAAAATATATCCTATAAAAATAAATGAACCATAATCATCATTTATTATAGAACAGTTTTTACCATAGTATCCAATACCTGATTTAAATGCTATTTCTCTATCTATTAAAGGTCCTGTGTCTACAAATATTTTATAATCAAAGTCATATTTTTCTTTCAATTTAGAAACTAAGTTTTCCATAGAATCTCTTAATATATGGTGATAGTCTATTCCCCAAGATGTTTTTGATAATTTACCTTTTAACTTAATATTATTTATCTTTTCTTTGTCCTCATCTTTTAAGTCTATGTTATATGATAAAGCTATGGTAATTATACTTTTACAAGTAGAAAGTTGATACTTTGGATCAATTCTTTTTGATATATCAACTTCTTCGAATTCTGTAAATCTATCTTTTTTAATCCTATTTTCTAAAAAAGACTCCATATTTATTAAGGGTTTACAATTTGTAAACCCTATCATATCTATATTTAATTTTTTTGCTTCTTCTATTATATACTCTTCTTTTGAAAGCAATTTATATATATTCCTCTCTTAACATTGTTATTTCTTCTTTATATCCTTCTAAGTCATTAGGTGTTTCCAAATAAAATGGTAAGTGTTTTAATTTATTGTGATTTATAATATTAATTACTGCATCCTTACCGATAGTTCCTTCACCTATTCTAGCGTGTCTATCCTTGTTTGAGTTGAATTCCATCATACTATCATTTAAGTGAATTGCTTTAAGTTTATCTAAACCTATTATATTATCAAATTCTTCTAATACCCCATCTAAATTATTTACTATATCATATCCTGCAGAGTAAATATGGCATATATCCATACATACCCCAAGTTTTTTATTATTTTCAACTCCATTAATTATATCATTAATTTCTTTAAAGTTTCTTCCTACTTCACTACCTTTACCAGACATAGTTTCAAGTAGAATATTAATCTGATTATTATCTTCTATTACCTCATTTAATCCTTCTATTATTAGTTGCTTGCCTATATCTGATCCTTGTCCTACATGGCTTCCTGGATGCATCACATAAAAGCTATTTGGTATTAATTTTAATCTTTCTAAATCATCTTTTAAAAGAGATTTACCAAATTCTATTGTTTTTTTACTTTTACTACACAAGTTTATAGTATAAGCTCCATGAGCTAAAATAGGTGCAAAATTATTTTCAATCATAAAATCTTTTAAATTTTTTAATTCTTCAAGATCTAAGTCTTTAGCTTTTCCACCTCTAGGGTTTCTTGTAAAGAATTGAAAAGTATTAGCTCCTATCGATTTTGCTTCAATTGCCGCATTCATATATCCTTTGGATATTGATAAGTGACTACCAATATTTAACAATCTTATCACTCCCTATATTATATAATACCACATATGAGTATCATTCTAACTATTGTATTTGGATAATTTATGATATAATTAGAATAATGTAAATTTAGAATATTTAATTAGAAAGATGGTTGATTATGCTTAATGATAATATGAAAAAAGTTAATAAAAGAAGAAGACTTAAAGATATAGATTTTGTATTGCTTTTTGTTGTACTTATTCTTTGTGGATTTGGTTTAATATTAATTAAATCAGCAACCTTATCCCTTGGAACTACTAGACTTGTCCTTACTCAAGCTATAGCAATTGGGATTGGACTTGTCATAATTATTGCTCTTATATTTATAGACTATAAGTTGCTTGGAAGATTGTATATACCAATTTACGTTATATCAAACCTACTTCTAGTAGCTGTATTAATATTTGGTTTTGGTGAAGATACTTGGGGATCTAGATCCTGGCTTAGCATTGGAGGAATAACTTTCCAACCAGCTGAATTTGTAAAATTAGGCCTTATTATTTCTCTTGCAAAATTTATAGATAATAATAAAGAAACGATAAATGAACCTTTCACACTTTTTAAAGTTTTAGCATTTGCATTTTTCCCAGTTGCTCTAATAATGGGGCAGCCTGATGCTGGAACAGCTATGGTATTTATCTTTTTTATAGCTGTTATGCTTTTCATAGCTGGCTTAGATTGGAAATATATTGGTTATGCTCTTGGACTTGGTATAGCAAGTTTACCAGTTATCTGGTTAAAACTTGATACATATCAAAAAAATAGAATATTAGATTTTTTCAATCCTGAAGATAATGTAGCTGGCTCTTCTTATCAAGCTGTACATGGTCAAATTGCCATAGGAAGTGGTAAAATTTTTGGCCGCGGATTATATAAGGGAGTTCAGGTTCAAAATAATTATGTACCAGAGACTCCTACTGACTTTATATTTTCTCTTTTAGTTGAAGAGTTAGGTTTTGTTGGAGGAATGTTTTTAATTATTCTTTATCTTATATTAATGTTAAGATTAATTAAAATAGCAAGAAATAGTAATGATTTATTTGGTTCTTTAATGGTGGTAGGTGTTGCTGCTATGCAACTTTTCCACATTTGGGAAAATATTGGAATGACAATAGGTCTTATGCCTATTACAGGAATACCACTTCCTTTTATTAGTCATGGTGGTACCTTTTTATTAATTAACATGGTAGGAATTGGTATAGCTTTAAGTGTTAATTATCATAAAGATGGATTAAACTTTTAATTTTAATATCCCCTATAACTTTAGTATTACATTTAATGCTAAAGTTATAGGGGATATTTTATAGGCTTTATTTACATATTAATTTTCATCATTTTAAGGGCGCTCTTCTTTTCTCTTTTACAAGTTTTATAACTAATATTTAATATTTTTGAGATTTCTTTTAATGTAAACCCCTCAAAATAATATAAATTTATTATTCTTTTATGTCTTAAATCTAATTTTTCAATTGCTTCATATAGTTTAAAATAAGTATCACTCTTGATGTATAACTCTTCTATATTGCTTTTTTTATCTTCTAAAAATTCAATCTTCTCTTTATTACTTTCTTCTGATATTTTCAAATTTAATGAATCAACCAACTTACTATATTTTATATATCTATTTTTATATAAAAATTTAAAGTGTAGCCTAGCTTGTATAAACCCTAAAAAGTGAATATCTAACTCTTCATTATATTCATATATTCCTTTTAACACTTCCTCACATGCATCTTGATATAAGTCTTCAAACTCAACTTTATTCTCAACAATGCAATAGCCCCTTATAGAATTTACAATCAAACCTTCTAAACTTTTTATAAGTTCTAATTCCAAATCTTTATTACCATTTCTAATCAAATTAACAAGTTTCCCGATTTTGTCCTTTTCTCCAATGTCTTTTATCATAATATACTCCTCTTAAGAAGTACTTCTTATTATTCCTAGGTAACAATAGTATAGTAAATATTAATATTTTTCCCAGTTAGGACATATTACGACTTTTCTAGTATAAATTTTAAAATCATAAAATTTCATATGTTTTTTATATTAGTCTAATTAAAAAATGTTTAAATTAAATAAAATATTTTAAAACTTATAATATTGTACTTAATTCACTTACATTTTATAGGTTTAAAACTTGCTACAATATCTTAGCAAATATAAAAATGTAGCAAAAATGCTACATTTCATCTCTAAAACTAATCTATATCAAAATAAACTTGATTTTTATTAACTAACTTATCTTGTTCACTTTTTTCTTTTAAATAACATGTTCTACATAATGGCTCATATTCATCACTTGCCCCTAATACTACTCTTTGCTGTTTTCTTGTCTTTCTATTACTAACCCAAGCATCAGTTCCACACCCTACACAAACAGCATGATGCTTATATAAATAATCTGATATTGGCATTAGTTCCTTCATTACTTCAAATGGCTTTCCTTCAAAATCCATATCTAAACCAGCAACAATTACAGTAATATCCTTTTCAAGCAAACTATTTATTCCATCAACTATATCTAATACTTCTCCTCCTAGAAATTGTGCTTCATCAATTCCTATAACCTCTGGATTATTTTCATTACAGTAATTTATGATATCACTTATATCAGATACAATAACACCTTTTGTAACTGTATTATCATGAGTAACGATATTATCTGAATTATATCTGGTATCAAGACTAGGCTTAAAAGCAACCGTATTATATTTTGCTATAGCAAATCTATTTATATCTTTTTCTAAACTTGAAGTTTTTCCACTAAACATACTTCCCGTATGCACTATTAATTTACCTTTATATTGATGCATTAATATTCCCCCTGTTCTTTTAAATATTATATCATATAAATTTACTTAGAAATCACCGTTTATTAATTAGTTCTATCTATTCTTTATTATGCTTATCTTAGTATTATATGACATAAAATAAGGTAAGCATTTGCTTACCTTAGGTTATTATTATATGAATAATTCCAATTATTAATACTTTTTAATTTCTATTGTTTCTATTATTACTGGTTCTGTAGGTCTATTACCTCTATCTACTTCTACATTTGCAATTTTATCTACTACATCCATTCCTTCATAAACTTGACCAAATACTGTATGAGCAAAGTCTAACCATGGTGTACCTCCAAGATTTTTATAAGCTTCTACAACATCATCAGAGAATCCATTTTCAACTCCTGCTGCTTTCATTTGTTCTATAAAGTCATCTCCTACTTCTAGCTTTTGAACTATAAAAAATTGGCTTCCATTTGTATTTCTTCCTGCATTTGCCATTGACAATGCACCTCTGAAGTTATGATACTCAGGGTCAAATTCATCTTCAAATGGTTCTCCCCAGATACTTTTTCCACCCATACCTGTTCCATTTGGATCTCCACCTTGAATCATAAAATCATACATTACTCTATGAAATGTTACTCCGTCATAGTAACCTTCTTTAGAATGTGTAATGAAGTTTTCAACTGCTTTTGGAGCTACTTCTGGGAATAATCTTACATTAATTTCTCCAAAATTAGTTTTAAAGACTGCTACTTCCTCGCCTTTTTTAGGCAATTCTAATTGTTCTAATTTCAATTCCAACACCCCTAAACTCTTTTTTACATAGTAATATATTTATATTAAAAAGCAACAATAGTAATTGCTTTTATAATCACAGGTTCTATAGGCTTATCATTTTTATCTACTTCCACTTGTGCTATTTTATCCACTACATCCATTCCTTCATAGACTTGTCCAAACACTGTATGACCAAAATCTAGCCAAGGAGCTCCTCCCAATTCACTATAAATATCTATAACTTCTTTAGGATAGCCTTTTTCTGATCCTAACTCTTTCATTTGATTTAGTAAATCTTCTGGTATTTCTTTATTTTGTACTATAAAAAATTGACTTCCATTTGTATTTGGTCCTGCATTTGCCATTGCTAGTGCACCGTTGAAGTTTCTAAATCTTAAATCAAACTCATCTTCAAATGCTTTTTCCCATATGCTTTGTCCACCTGTACCATTTCCTAAAGGATCTCCACCTTGAATCATAAAATCTTCCATTACTCTATGAAAAGTCAGTCCATCATAGTAACCTTCTTTAGCATGAGTTGTAAAATTTTCAACTGCTTTTGGTGCTACTTCTGGGAATAATCTTAATTTAATATCTCCATAATTAGTAGATATTATAGCTACTTCCTCTCCTGATTCCGGACTTTCTAATTGAGTTATTACTATATTTTCTTCACTATTTTCTACTACATTTTCTTCTTTATTAGAGCATCCTACTACTAATATAGATATAGATAATATTAGTAAAAGTATTTTATTTATATTCTTATTTTTCATTTATTTCTACCTTTCTAATTACATGTTTTTAAATAAATTAATATTGGTTCTCCTAATGTATTAATAATAGAAGTAACCAATACGTTTTTTTATCTATATAATATAATATACCATATTTTTTTATTTCTACCAAACCTGAATTTAGCTAATTTCTTCTTTTTATCATCAATTCTTCAATTTTTTCTGATATATGTACTACTTCATCGACTTTAAGAAAATAAATTAATACTAAATATATTACTACACTAATAGCTACTGACAATAGTAATGATATAATCTCAAAATATTTTGTACTATCAAACATTAACACAAATTTGTTATATAAAAAGTTCGCTGCAACCCCCATTATTAATGATGAAACTAAACATTTAAAACCACATATTATATTTTCCTTTAGTCCTAGTGGACCTATTGTTTTTCTTAAGAAGTATATTAATATTATTGTAGATAAAATTATTGATAAACTCGTTGCAAGAGCTAAACCTCCATGTCCTAACTTATTTACTAACAGTAAATTAAGTATAATATTAAATAATACTGCAAGTCCTCCTGTTATCATTGGAGTCCTAGTATTTTGTAGTGAAAAAAACACTTTTTCATATATTAATCTTAATGAAGAAAAAACAAGTCCTATCGAGTAAAATAGTAAAGCATTTGATGTCATTTGTGTAGCTAAATTATCAAATTGACCTCTTTCAAAAGCTATTTTTACAATAGGAAAGTTAAGCACCATCATACCAATTGTAGCTGGTATAGTAATTATCAAAACTATATTTACTCCTATAGATAATATTTCCTTTAATTTTTTATTATCATTTTTACTTGCATACTCAGAAAAGCTAGGAAAAATAACTGTAGTTATAGCTGCAATAAATAATCCTAATATCAATGTATTTAATTTATTGGCATAGTTAAGTGCTGAAACACTACCTACAATTAATTTTGACGCTATTCTTTTATCAATAATTACATTTAAATCATTTATCGCAACACTTATAAATGCTGGTAAGCTAAGATATAACATCTTTTTTATATAAGTATCTTTAAAATCTATATTATTTTCATATGTATATCCTGATGATTTTAACTCGGGTAATTGAATTAAAAATGTAGAAAAAGTACCTATTACTGAAAAAAACATGAGTCCTTTTATTCCATAATTTTTACTAATTGTTATTAAATATAATATATAAATAAAGTTAAATGGGATTCCCTTTATTGCTGTACTAAAAAATAAACCTTCCGATTGTAAATATCCTGAGTACACACCAACTAAACTATTTATTATAATCATAGGTAAACCAATCCTAGTAAGTTCAGTGGCTAATTTTAATTGATTTGTATCAAATCCAGATGCCAATAATTTAACTAAATATGGCGATAATATGTATGTTCCAATCATTATTATTGTTGATATTAAAAACATTATGTTTATCATATTATTTGTATGATTTATTTTCCCTATTTTACCTTCTTTTTCTTCAACTTCAGATATTATAGGTATAAATGTTGTATTTAAACTTGTCATAATAAACCCACTAAGTAAAGATGTTGCACTAAATGCTATAAAATATGCATCCGTTACAGATCCTAATCCAAATCTGTAGGCAATCAAAGTCTCTCTTACAAAACCAAGAAGCTTACTTATTAGTGAAAAGAATATTAATAACATTGCTGATCTTGCAACCTTATTCTTACTTGACATATTATTTCTCCTAACTATTTTTAATTTTACTAATACTTATATATTATAACATATTATAATTTTTAAACATCACTAACCCCACAACAAAAAACTCTACTTAATCTAATAAGTAGAGTTTCTTTGTATTTAAATGGAATGTTTAAGATTTATATAAATTTACTAGATATTTCCCTTTATCAAGTTTGGTCTTACTATAAAAAGAAAAATACCAGGTAAAAAGATACCTTTTAATATGCTAGAAATTGTTATTCCCCACCATATGCCTGTTAATCCCAGGCCTAAATATGATGAAAAGAAAATCGCTAAAGGCACTCTTAAAATATTGAAAAATACCCCTACTGCAGCTGGAACCTTAGTCCTACCTATTCCATTAAATACACCTGCAGTTCCAATTTCTATACTCATGAATAATTGTGACATACCTAATATAAATAGATATTTCGTTCCCTCTTCAATTGCTACTGGATCATAAGGAGTAAATATTGTAAATAATTGCTCCCCTGCTCCCATTAGTAAAATAGTTGCAAATATACCAAATGATCCTACTATTTTCATTCCTACTTTATAACCATCATCAATTCTATCAAATTTTCTTGCACCGTAGTTTTGACCAGTAAATGCAGATATTGCTGCTGAGAAACCTTCTGCAGTCATCCAAGATAATGATTCTATCTGGCTACCTATAGACTGGACTGCTATACCTACTTCACCATAACTTGTTATAAGTCTTGCTAAAACCATACCAATTCCTGCTTGAGCTGATGTTTGTAAAAATGCAGGATATCCTACTTGTGCTATATTTTTTATTTTATTTTTATCTGGTTTTGAAAAAATATTAATATTAGAATAAAGTGTTTCTCCACCTTTTCCTACAATAACAAAAAGACTTGTTACTACTATTTGTGCAGTTATAGTTGCTAAAGCTGCACCTTTAATTCCTAGAGCAGGAATTGGACCTAGACCAAATATTAATAGTGGATCTAAGATCATATTAAATATTAATCCCATTGTATTTATCTTAAATGGAGTTAAACTATCTCCAGTACTGTTTAGTATGTTTGAAAATACAGGATTTAAAAAATTAAAAGTTACACCTATGGATATAATTCTTAAATAGCTAATTGCCATATCATATACTTTTTGACTTTCTAAATTAAAAAAACCTATAATTTGATGACTAAATAAAAATAATATTAGTGCATATGATATTCCTAACATCATATCAAACTGAATACCATTTTTAGAATAACTTATCGCTTCTTCAATATTATCTTTACCATATGACTGTGCTACTTTAACTCCAACACCTACATATGATATTAGCACGATACCTGAACCAAACCATGTTAAAAAACCTACTGCCCCTGCTGCTGCTACAGCATCTGTACTAAGTCTACCTAGCCAAATTAAATCCGTTAATGCATACGCCATTTGTATAAATGATGTTCCCATTAGCGGTAATGCTAATCTTACTAAACTATTGAATATATTACCCTCTGTTAAACTACCACTTCTATTCATTTATTCACCTCAAAACTTTCTACCTAATCGATATTTAAGTCCCCCTAATTTTTCTATATAAATTTTCCATAAAATAAATAGATTATCAAATGACAATCTATCCATAAAACTATAATTAATTCAATTTTTATTCTATTTCACACGACTTAATATATATTAATAGAAAGTCTATAACTTGTCAACATAAAATTATTTTTATTTTAAAACCAATCTTTTCTTTTAAAATATAAAAGTAAACATAAGGCTGTAGATATTGATAATCCCCAAAATATTACATATGAATAAACATTTTTCATATTCATCATGAATAAATTTGAATAAAAAGATATAGGTATAAATATTGTAGAAACGATAGTTAATATCTTCATGACGTCATTAGTTTTATTTCCTATACTTGATAAGTATGTATCTAACATACCACTACAAACTTCTCTATAAGTCTCCACTAAATCAATAATTTGGATAACATCATTATAAACTGATTTTATATAGTACATACTTTTATCATCTATTATCTCATCTCCTAGTGAGACATTATTTAGCATATTCCTTATAGACCATAATGACTTTCTTATGTATATAAAATTTCTTTTCAACTCATATACATCTTGTAAAATTTTCTTATTAGGATTTACTAAAAGCTCATCTTCTAATGTATCTATATATTCTCCTATTACTTCTAATATGTCATAATATCTATCTATTACCTCATCTAATATTACAAAAAGTATATAATTTGGATTGTTTAATTTATTACTATTGCTTGATTTTATCATAAACTTTATATCATTAATTACTTTATATTCTTCTGGTCTTATTGTTATTAGTTTATCCTTATATAAAATGAAATTAATCCTAACATTTTCCAAACTTTTAAATTCCTCAATATCCAATTTTGTAATTCCAAAGGCTATATATAGATATTCATTAAAATTCTCATATTTTGAAATAGTCTCTTCTTCTAAAACATCTCTTAGAACTAATGAATTAATATCGTAATAATTCCCTAGTTCTATTATATCTTTCTCTTCATATAGCCCAACAATATCTATCCATACATTCTTATTATCTATGTTCATCATTTCTATTTCCTCTAAACTATCTACCAAGAATTCCTCATAAGAAGTATCACTATACAGTATTACGTTTATTTTCAAGTTTACACCCCTTCATTTAAATACATTTTAAAAAAGGCATTTATAACTTAGTTATAAATGCCTTTTGCCCCATTCCCACCCTCTTAAATTATAAATTAGTACGCGGTAGTAAAAAGTAAATTATAAAATATACTCATGTAAACTCCTACTAGGCTTAAATTATACGAGTGGATTCGAACCACACCCTGCCTCAAGGTCCCATGCAAGTATTCTCAAAGTTTTGTACTCACCTTTATAATCTAATACACCTAAATATTATTCTACTAAATCAATAGTCCAGTTTAAACCTTGAATTTTAGTATCTATCTCTCTCCACTTTTTAGAAATATCATCTACTTCTTTTTGTAAAGAGCTAACATCCATTGTTACAATTTTTTTAATTTCGCTTTGTGAATATCTATCAAATCTTACACTAGCTGTATCAGCTATTCTTGCATATATATTTCTTTTTTCCCATAAACCTTCTCTTTTAGCAAGTAGCTCTGATAAGGTTAAATCCCCATCAACTTTTGTATTATTGTTAGTATTATTTATTTGTTGAATAAGCTTTGTTAACTTTTCTAAGTTTTCATCTAATTCTTTAAATAATACTTTTGGATCTTCAGTTGGTTTATCACCTTCTTGAACAACTATGTTATTATCAATTCTATTTGCTAGCTGGGAAATCCTGTTTTGTAAATCCGATCTTAAGATTAAAGCTTCAGCTAATTTCATTAATAACCCTCTCCTTGATCTGTTAATATTATAGGACCATCTTCTGTAATAGCTAATGTGTGTTCATATTGTGCTGATAATGATCCATCTAAACTTCTAGCTGTCCAACCATTATCATCCATTGTAGTTTTATATGTTCCAATATTTATCATAGGTTCTATAGTAAGAGTCATACCTTCTTGAAGTCTTAACCCCCTACCAGCCCTTCCATAATGAAGCACTTGTGGATCTTCATGCATATTTTGACCTATCCCATGTCCCACAAAGTCTCTTACAACAGAATAGCCTTTAGACTCTACATATGATTGTATAGCATGACCTATATCTCCTAATCTATTACCCACTTTTGCTTGTTCTATTCCTAAATATAAAGCTTTTTTTGTCACTTCCATTAAATTTTCAGCTTCTTCTGATATCTCACCTACAGCATAGCTCCATGCTGAGTCTGCTAACCATCCATTATAATTTACTACCATATCAATGGTAACTATATCTCCTTCATTTAATGGCTCATTTCTAGGAAATCCATGACATATTTCATCATTTATAGAAGCACATGTAGCATATTCATATCCATGATATCCCTTTTGTTCAGCCGTAGCACCTTTTTCTTTTAGTATTTCTTCTACTAAATTATCTATTTCCATAGTAGTTACACCAGGCTTTATCATTTCTTTTATATTTCTATGAACTTCTGCTAATATCTCACCAGCTTCTTTCATCATTTCTATTTGTTCTTTTGTTTTTATAATTACCATCTTTTTAAAATCACTCCTCGTACATTTGTATAATCTCATTAAACATCTTATTATCTCTTATTATTTCAAAGTCTTTATCTTTTTTATACCACTCTAAAAGATTTTTATCGATCATCAAAGATGTTTTCATATCTGCTAATGCTAATTCTATCATATTTAATATAGAGTAACAACAAGACCTATTATAATATAAATCACTTGCATCAGGATTTTTATTAATTCCTTTTGTTAAAACATCTATAGCTTTTTCATAATTTTTATTTTTTATAAAAATACTCGAAATGTTTAAATATGAATAATAGTATTTATCGTTTAACTTAATAGCCTTTTCATAATATCTTAATGCTTTGTTACTTTGGTTTAATCTTTCAAGAACAACTCCTATATTAAATTGTGATTTATAAAATTTATCTTCTATCTTTATACTTTCAATTAAATTATAATATGCTTTTTTATATTCTTTCATCTCTTCATAAATTGATCCTAGATTATTATAAGCATGATAATCATCAGGTTTAAGTTCTAACACTTTTTCGTAATATTTAATAGCATTATCAAAATCTCCTTTTATATCATAAAGATTTGCCGCAAAATAATATGCCCTATCATATTTAGGATCTATTTCTATAGCTTGTAAATAGTTATCAAGGGCTTCATCTATTAAACCTTTTCTTTCAAGCATTATTGCTTTTCCATAAAATGCACCTGCTTGTTTTTCATCTAAGTCTATTATTTTTTGATATGAGTTAATTGATTCATCTACTAAATCAAGTTCATCATATATTATTGCTAAGTTAAAATATATATCTATATCATTATCTGCATCATATTCTAGTGCTTTTTTATAAAACTCAATAGCTTTTTCTTTTTCTCCATTTATATAACTTGCTTCACCTAATACTATATAATTATTTCTTTTTTGGTTATTTTCATTCATTCTAATCAACCTCCACTATAAGTATACCCTATTTGCTTATAAAAATTTATAAATATATAACAAAAAAGATGGATAAAATTATCCATCTTTTAATTTATTTCTATTTATCTACTTTTAAAGCTCTTATTGAATTAAATATAGCAATTATAGATACACCCACATCAGCAAATACAGCTTGCCACATACTTGCTTTACCAAATACACCTAAGGCTAGTACTATAAATTTAACTCCTAATGCTAAAATTATATTTTGCGTAACTATTCTTTTAGTCTTATTAGCAATTTTGATTCCTGTTGATATTTTATGGATTTCATCTGTCATTATTACTATATCTGATGCTTCTATAGCTGCGTCAGATCCTAGTCCACCCATTGCTATACCAATATCTGCTCTTGCTAGAACTGGAGCATCATTTACACCATCACCAACAAATGCTACTTTATGTTTAGGATCTTTATTTTTTAATATTTCTTCAAATTTAGCTACCTTATCTTGAGGTAGTAATTCTCCATATGCTATATTAATTCCTGAAGCTTTAGCTACTTTTTCTACAGTTTCTTTATTATCACCTGATAACATTATTGTATTTTTAATACCAACACTATTTAGTTCTTCTAGTGACTCTTTAATATTATCTTTTAATTCATCTGAAACTATTATTGTACCTATATGCTTATTATCCTCTGCTATATAGACAACTGTTCCTATAGAATCTTCCTCATTTACTTTTATACTTCTACCTTCTAATAAGGATTTATTACCTAAATAGAAATATCTATCTCCCATTTTAGCTTTTATTCCATTACCCGCTATTTCTTCATATTCTTGTATTCTAGTTTTATCAATTTCCTTATCATAAGAAGATATTATTGATACACCTATTGGATGATTAGAATAGACCTCACCATAAGCTGCTATTTCTAATATATCCTCTTTGCTATAATCTGAGTAAGTCTTAATTTCAGTTACTTTAAATACACCTTTTGTTATTGTTCCTGTTTTATCAAAAACAACAGTATCTATATCGTTTAAAGCTTCTAAATAATTTCCACCTTTTATTAAAATACCTTCTTTACTTGCAGCTCCAATTCCTCCAAAAAATCCTAAAGGAATAGAAATTACCAATGCACATGGGCAAGAAATTACTAAAAATACGAAGGCTTTATATGCCCAATCTGCCCATTGACCACCAAATAATAAAGGTGGTATAACACCAATTGCTAAAGCTGCATAAACTACTATAGGAGTGTAGTATCTTGAAAATTTAGTTATAAAGTTTTCAGTTGGTGCTTTTCTACTTGAAGCATTTTCAACTAAATCTAATATTTTAACAATAGTTGAATCACCAAATTCTTTAGTAACCTTAACTTTTAAAACTCCTTGATTGTTTACTACACCAGATACTAAATCTTCTCCTTCTTTAATACTTCTTGGAACACTCTCTCCTGTTATATTAGATGTATCTAGTGTTGAATTTCCTTCCACTACAATACCATCTAAAGGAACTTTTTCTCCAGGTCTTATTAAAATATAGTCTCCTATTTCTATATCCTCAGGATCTACTACTACAACTTCACCATCAATTAACAAGTTTGCATAATCTGGTCTAATATCCATTAATGCTTTTATACTACTTCTTGAATGGTTAACTGCTCTTCCTTGGAAATATTCCCCTAATTGATAAAATAACATTACCGCTACACCTTCTGGGTATTCTCCTATTATAAATGCACCTATAGTAGCCACTGTCATAAGGAAATGTTCATCCATTGCATTACCAGCTTTTATATTTCTAATAGCCGTTAAAATTACATCTGTTCCTACTATGATATAACTTACTAAAAATGATATAAATCTAGCTGAACCTTCTAGCTTTAATGCATAAGGTATTGCAAAAAATATACCTGCAATTATTATTCTTAGCAAATCCTTATTTTGAGATGGTGATTTACTTTTTACTTCTTTAGGTTCTTTTTTATCTTTTCCTGAGGTTAAGTCATTTACTTTAACATGTGGTTCTAATTGTTTCATTTTTTCTGTAACTAAATCTACAACTTCATTCTTTAGTCTTATGTCTTCTAATTCTATATTCATCTTTTTATTAACAAAATTTAAATCTACTTCTTTAACTCCTTTAATAGTTTTAGTATACTCAACTATATTATCTGCACAGCCTGCACAATCTAAACCATCTAATTCTAATATGATTTTTGTGTTTTTAGCTACTCTTTCAATAGTTGATAGATCTTTCACTTCAACGTGTGGTTCTAATTGTTTCATTTTCTCTACAATTTTTTTTACAATTATTGCCTTTTTACTATAGTCATTTGTTGATATAGTCATTTTCTTATTAACAAAATTTAAATCTACTGACTCAACATTTTCAAGTGTTTTAGTATACTCAACTATATTATCCGCACAGCCTGCACAATCTAGTCCATCTAATTCTAAAACTATTTTTTTATCTAACTTATTATTTTGAATTTCTTTAACCACAACATTAGGTTCTAGTTGTTTCATTTTTTCTATAATATCTTTCTTTATCTTTGCTTTTTCATTCTTATCTTTAATTGATACTTCCATCTTCTTAGTAACAAAGTTCAAATTAACGTCTTCTACACCAGATAAATCCTTAGTAAAATCTGTTATTTCTCCTGCACATCCTGCACAGTCTAAACCATCTAACTCAAGAGTTAATTTATTTATTTTATTTTCTTTGTTATCTACGGATAATACCTCAACAATAACATCTTCTTCATAAGTATAAACTATTTCTTTAATCTTATTTATAAATTCTTCTTCACTATCTATACTATCTAGCTTAACTGTAAACTTGCTAGTAACAAAATCTAAGTTTGCAGATAAAACATTATCTTGTTTTTCAGTTGCAACTTTAATTTTATTGGCACAGCTTGCACAATCAAGACCATTTAATTTAAATACAATTGATATCATCTTATCTCCTCCTATCATATGAACGTCTGTTCATACGTTCAATTGTATTATATGATAATTAATAGCCATTGTCAACATTTTTCAATGAAAAATTTACCTGTTTTAGCATGTTCACAAAAAAAGATATACCCCTGTATAGTGGTATATCTTTCCTGCTTTTTTTATACGTTTTATATACAAATTGTTCCTATTTCTCTATATTTATTACCATCTTTTATAAATTCATCTTTTATATCTACATCCCATTTACATTCTATACCCTGACTTCTTATTAAATATTGGAAATAATACATTATTATACCCATATCTATTAATATAAAGTCTTCCCAATTATCATATGTCGCATATAAAACTAGTTTTTCATCTTTAATTACAAATCTCCAAGGTTGTAAATTCTTATTACTTGGGGCAAAGCTTCCATAGTAAAATACATCCTCCAAACCTCTTTTTACAAGATAATCATGTGTTATTTCTTTCCCTAGCTCATCTAAAAAAACTATTTCTTCTACAGGTTTTCTCTTGGATTCACGTCTCCCATCAAAAGCCCAACCAGCTTCACCGTAACCTATAGCTACTATATGATCAATCTCTTTTATATCGTCTCCAAAAACAGATTTTTGTAAATCTTTATCTACACCATTTAAACTTACCCAACAAGTATCTATACCTATTTCTTGTAGCTTTGTTATCATTTCTTCTGTATAATAAGCGCTTTCTATCATTCTTAACTCACTATTATCTTCTCTTTCAATTACAATATAATGAGGTGATTTAATCATAACTCCTCCATAACCTGCATGACCATCTAACTTATTATATAGATTTTCTCCATTTTCATATAACCAGAATTTCAGTCCAAGCCCCTCAGTTTCAGTTGCTATATAGTCTAAAACTATTTCAATCTTACCTATTTCTTTAAAAGGAATTTTTTTCTCCCTAAAGTATCTTATAGATTCACGATTTCTTAAAAAATTATTCATTGTCATATTTTACCCCTCCATTATTATATTAAAATAAATGATTTTATAAAAAATAAAACTTTCTCAAATATATAATAGTGAATTATTATAGATGAAGTTATTCCAAAAACCATACCAAATAAAACATCTGATGGATAATGAACCCCAAGATATACTCTAGAAATCCCTATTATACCGGCATATATATATGATGGTATAATCCATAGACCATTATTTAGACTTAACACAGTTGCAAGTGTAAAACTTGCAGTTGTATGACCTGATGGAAAAGAATAATCAGGTAACTTTATGTCAAAAGTATTTATTCTATCTCTTGCATCATAAGGTCTAGTTCTTTTTACTGTTCTTTTTAATATTTGTACAATTATCTGTGTTATACCTAAGGAAAGTAAAACTTCTAGTCCTATAAATTCATATCCATTTTTTAATTTTAGTCCCACAAGGAAAATAATTATTGCAACTATACTTGTTCCTATTGCTCCTCCAACATCTGTAATATTATACATAAATTTATCTAAAGTTTTTGATTTTAGTTTATCATTAAATATATAAATAAAATAATCATCAAACCTATTTATTGTTTTCATTTCCCACCACCTTGCTTTACTCTATTTATATCCTAATTTCACTAATTACAAACATATGATATAATATACTTTTCAAGATCAATTTAGGAGGAATTATTTTGAAACTTACAAAAGAACAATTAGATGCTATAAATCATGTTGAAGGTCCTTGTTTAGTTCTAGCTGTTCCTGGATCGGGTAAAACAACAGTTTTAATAAATAGAGCTTTTAATCTTATAGATCAACACAATATTAATCCTAAAAATATATTATCTATAACTTTTAGTAAATCATCTACTATAGATATGCAAAAAAGATTTATAAATACTTTTAACGTTTCTTCACCATTTTTTGCCACAATTCATTCATTTGCTTATAGTATAGTTAGAAGATACTCATCAAAAACAAATATCCGATATACTTTAATAGAAGATAGAAATGAAAAACATAATAAATATAATATTATAGAAGATATATATTTTAAGTATAACAATAAAAGAATTTCAGAAGATAATATGGATACTTTGCTAAATGATATAGGTTATATTAAAAATATGATGATGTTAGTTGATGATTTCATAAAATATAACACTTCAACAATACCATTTTTCAAGAATATATATTTGGATTACGAAAAATTTAAAAGAGAAAATAATTTAATAGACTTTGATGATATGCTAACACATGCACTAAATATATTAAATAAAGATGAAGAATTACTAAAACTTTATAGGAATCAATTTCAGTATATTCAAGTAGATGAGGGTCAGGATACATGTAAACTTCAATTTGAAATAATAAAAAAAGTAGCATATCCAAATAATAATCTATTTGTTGTTGCTGATGATGACCAGTGTATATATGGATTTAGAGGAGCCAATCCCGAGGAGTTATTAAAACTTGAAAAAGAATACCCATCGTTAAAAAAATTCTATATGGATAAAAATTTTAGGTCAACTCAAAATATAGTAACTTTTAGTAATGAGTTTATTAAAAGTAATAAAGAAAGATTTGAAAAAAATATAAATACTGATAATGATTCGTTTAAAGCACCTATTATTGCCAAACTTGAAAATAATTTTGATCAGTATTCATATATTCTAAATGATATTAAAAAAAATAATTTGGATATTAATTCTACTGCTATTCTTTATAGAAACAATATAAGTTCCATTGGTATGATTAATGAATTAAAAAATAATAATATACCTTTTGTTATAAAAGATATAAACTTCAAGTTTTTCAATCATTGGATTCTTACAGATTTATATAAATTTATTGAATTTTCTAAGGATCAATCAAATTTAATGCTTTTTTATGATATATATTATAAAACAAATGCTTTTATTTCTAAAAAACAGATGAATTTTATAAACAAGCTTAATCCTAACCAAAATGTATTTGATAGGCTTTTAGAGCATCCTGATATAAGGGAAATTGATAAAAGAAGAATCAGAGTTTTGAAAATGGATTTTAAAAAACTTGAAAAACTTAATCCATATTCAGCAATAGATTTAATTGAACATGAATTAGGGTATAAAGACTTTCTAAAAGAAAATTCCAACTTTACTGGTGCTAATTATTCTAGTTTAATTACTATTTTGAATAATATCAAACTAATATCAAAAGATATTAAAAATTTTGATGAGTTAGAATCTAAAATAACCGAACTAAAAAACTACTCAATTAAATCTAGCAAAAATAATGAAGGTATTACATTAACAACTGTACACTCCTCAAAAGGGTTAGAGTTTGAAAATGTTTATATTATAGATTTAATAAATAGTGAATTCCCAAATGAGTCTTATATAGACGATTCTGATACCTTATCTTTAGAAGAAGAGCGTAGATTGTTTTATGTAGCTATGACTCGTGCTAAGAAATATTTAAATTTAGTAACATATAGATATTCGTCATATGAAAGTGTTGATGAATCACTCTTCTTAAAAGAACTAAGAGATATAGTAAAAAGTAAATAAACCTTTGATAGTAGACCTCAATCTAATTATAGATTGAGGTCTACATCGATTTGGTTTTTTTATAATGTCTTTACATCTGCATTTAAAGAATATATAACATTTTTTCTCTCTACTATTATACTTGCTTTATCTTTTAGAATTTCATCTTTTCTAATACAATCAATAAGTTCCATATTAGGATTAATTGCAACTGGATTTCCCATCATTCTAAGCATAGATAAATCTCCTGTTGTATCACCATAAGCATAACTTTTTTCTAAATCAATATCATACTTATTAATTAACTCATTTAAGGTTCTTTGTTTACTTACTGAATCCCACATTTGTATAATCTCACCAGTAAATTTATTTTCTTCATCTACACAATATACGGTGCCTTTGAATTCATCAGCCTTATACTTTTTTGCCATCTCTTCAACTAAAAAATCTGGGCTTCCTGATATAAAAAATACTTTATGTCCTTGTTCTTGATGCCATTTTATTCTTTCTCTTGAGTATTTATAAACCATATCCCCATTAACATCTATTACATGTGCTGCTATAAACTCAATATATGACTTATCTATGCCTTTTAATTCTTCCAAGTACACTTTTGCTAGTATTTCTAAGTACTCTTCAAAATCACCATATCTTTTCTCCCATTCTTTATATGGCCCTTTAATTTTTGTATGCCATATAATGGGATCTATTACTTCGAAACTAACAAGCTTCTTAAAATGTTCTATCATTAATGAATTTCTAAATATTGTTCCATCAATGTCAAAAAATGCTGCAATTGTCATAATATCCCTCCTAAAACTAGTTACATATATACCTAATTTACCCAATTAAATATATATAAAAATGTAGAAGGTATAAATACCTTCTACATTAAATATTTTCATATAAAATAAACTAAGACTAAAATTGAAATTAGTACTATAAATATAGGACTAAAGGCTATAAAAGCTGATAATATAAGAACAAATATATCTTTTCTAGACAGTTCTTCTTCATAATCTGCTTCTAAGTGATCGTATGGATTATAACTATCATACTCCCAATCTTCTAACTGTTGAAATTGTTCTTCATTCTCAGTTTCCTTTTTTTCTTTTGATAATTCTTGTATCTTATCAATTTTTCTTTGAAATAACATATATCCTTTATTCCTTTCTATTTTTATCCATTATACTAGATAAGAATAAATAGTCAAATTTTCTATTTAACTTCATTTAGTTTATGATGACATGCTACAAAATGTCCTGGCTCAACTTCTTCTAGTTGTGGTATTTGGATTTTACATATATCTGTAGCATACCTACATCTTGTATGGAATTTACATCCTAAAGGAGGATTAATTGGACTTGGAATATCTCCATCCATTAAAATTACATCTCCTCTTTCTTCATCTGTTGTAGGAATCGCTGATAATAAAGCTTCTGTATATGGATGCATTGGTCTTGCATATAAGCTCTCTGTATTCGCAAGTTCTACCATACTACCTAAATACATTACTCCTACCCTATCACTTATATATTTTATAACACTTAAATCATGTGATATAAACATATATGTTAAGTTTTCTTTTTCTTTTAAATTTAATAATAAGTTTATTATTTGAGACTGAATAGAAACATCTAGTGCTGATACAGCTTCGTCACAAACAATAAAATCTGGTTTTAAAGCAACACTTCTAGCTATACCAATTCTCTGTCTTTGTCCACCAGAGAATTGATGTGGATACCTGTGCAAGAAATATGATGCTAATCCACAAGCTTCCATTGTGTCAATTACATATTCTTGAAGTTCATCATCTCTTTTGCTAAACATATCATGAGCAAAAAGTCCTTCTGAAATTATTTGACCTACTGTCATTTTAGGATTTAATGATGAGTATGGATCTTGGAATATTAATTGTAATTCTTTTCTTAAGTGTCTCATCTCTTCAGTATCTAAAAGAGTTAAGTCTATTCCATCCTCTATCCTACTTTCCAACAATTCAAAATCTTCATGAGATTTAAATTTTTCTTTAGCTTTTTTTATTTCTTCTTGAGCTAATTCTAAATTTTTCTTTTCTTTGTCTGTATTCTTACCAGCTTTTTCAGCATTAAATAAATCTAATCTTGCTTTATATTCTTTACTTAATAAATCAGACACTTTTTCTACATCATCTTCTAAGTATAAAGCTCCTGCTAGACCAACTAAAGTCTTATAGGTATTATTATAATCATTATCTATTACGTTATATTCATCATGTGCTTCTTGTCTTGCTTCTCTATCATCAACATCTATAACTTCAATAGCTTTTTCTTTTTCAAGCATTTCTGTTTCTAAAGTTGAAAGTCTTGATTTTTCTTTTCCAAAATCTTTAATATATTTATGGATATAATTTGGATTAACTTCCTCTATTTTTTTACCATAATATATTGTTCTACCACCTGTTTGTTCATATAACTGTAATAAACTTCTTCCTAATGTAGATTTACCACATCCTGATTCACCTACAAGTCCAAATGTTTCACCTTCCAATATTTCTATAGAAATTCCATCATTAGCTCTTACATATCTTTTTTTAGCTCTAAATCCTGAACTCTTAACATTAAAATATTGTCTTAAATTATCTATTTTAATTAATACTTTTTTATCATTAGTTTTCTCCATTAGAACGCACTCCTTTCTCTGGATAGAAACATCTTATAAAGTGATTTTCTTCCACTTCTAATGTTTCTGGTTCCTTCTCTCTACATTTATCTGTTGCATATTTACATCTTGGAGAGAATTTACATCCCTTAGGCAAGTTCAATGGATGCGGAACTGATCCTTGTATTGCTTGTAATTTTGCTCCTGGAGGAGTGTCTAATCTTGGTACTGAAATCATAAGCCCTTCTGTATAAGGGTGTGAATATTTTGATTTCTTACCAAATATATTTCTAACTGGTGCTTTTTCTACAACCTGACCACAATACATTACAGCAACATCATCAGCCATTTCATTTATTACTCCTAAATCGTGAGTTATAAATAAAATACTCATACCTAATGTGTCCTTTAAATTATTCATTATTCTTAAAATCTGTGCTTGTATTGTTACATCAAGTGCTGTAGTTGGCTCATCTGCTATTAATAACTTAGGCTCACATGCTAAAGCCATAGCTATCATAACACGTTGTCTCATACCACCAGATAATTGGTGAGGATATTGTTTAGCCACATCTGCAGGATTTGGTATCCTTACTAAATTAAGCATCTCAACTACTTTTACAGCAGCTTCTTTTTTACTAAGTCCTTGATGTATAATAAATGGCTCTGCCACTTGTCTTTCTATTGTAAAAACTGGATTTAATGATGTCATTGGTTCCTGGAATATAACAGATATATCATTACCTCTTATTTTTCTCATATCTGATATATTCATATTCTTCAAATCTTTACCATCAAAAGTTATATCTCCATCAGCTACATAACCATTTCCATCTAATAATTTTATAATACTCATTGCGGATACACTTTTACCACTACCACTTTCTCCTACGATCCCTAAAGTCTTACCTGCTTCTACACTGTAAGAAACACCATTTACTGCTTTAACGATCCCCTTTTTAGTAGTAAAATAAGTATGCAAATTGTTAATTTCTAATAATGCCATATATTTTTCCTCCTAACGTTCTTGAGATCTTGGATCGATTGCATCACGCAGTCCATCACCGATTAAGTTTATAGATATTACACAAACACTAAGTACAATGGATGTGAATACCCATCTCCACCAAAAGTTCTGTATAACTGTACTGTTATTAGCACCATTTAACATATTACCCCATGTAGGTTGTGGTGGTTGTACACCAAATCCTAAGAATGATAATGTTGCTTCAGATAACATATTTCCAGCAAATCTTAAAGTTGCTGAAACTATTATTACTGATATAACATTTGGAATTATATGTTTGAATACTATATGACTTTCTTTAATTCCAACAGCCCTTGCAGCTACTACATACTCTTGTTCTCTTACGGATAATACTTGGGACCTAACAAGTCTTTGTAAGCCTGTCCAACCTAATACCCCAAATATAACCATTACAAGTTTTATTCTCTGTTCAGGAGTTACTCTATTTCCCAATATGGCTGATAATATCATTATAAGTGGTAATGATGGAAGTGATCCTACCATTTCTGAAATTCTTTGTAATATTTGGTCTACTCTACCACCAAAGAATCCTGAAATTCCTCCAACTATTACTCCTATTATTGTTGATATTATTACTGATATAACACCTATTGTTATAGTCATTTTACCACCATTTAGTACTCTATTAAATATATCTCTTCCTAGTTCATCACTACCCCACATGTAACCTTTTAGTCCCCATGTAACTATATCTCCATCTTTCGTGATACCATAGTTTTGGTAGTAATTAGTATAGATTTTTTCAAAATTATGTTTTTTAACTTTTGCTGGAACTTCTGCTTGTTTATAATAATTTGTACCCCAAGCTAAAGCTTCCCCTTCATCTGTATATGCTACATAATGTGCTCTACCACCATCTATTCCAGTTATTTTCCCTTTTTCAGGAACCGGAATATCTTTTAAACCTGATCTACCAACATTACCCCAAACATATACTTCTCCTGTTTCATCTAAGCATGCCATCGTATTAGCAGTACTTGAAATATCAATTACTTTTCCTTTTACTTCTGGAATATTTTTTAAATTAGTTTGTAATGATCCTAAATGAACCGCTTTTCCATCTTTAGTTAAACCTAATACTGCAGCTGAAGAAGCTGATATTTTTTCAATTTTTCCTTGATATTCATGATTTTCATTGTAATCATTATTATTTACATTACCCATATGGTAAGTTTTTCCATCTTCTGTCACTACAAGAGATAATTGATAACCTGCTTCTATATCAACTATATTATTTAAATTTGCTATTTCTGAAGGTATTGACACTTGCTTTAATCTGTCACTACCCCAAGTATATAATTTTCCATCTTCTGTTAATGCCATAGCATGGTCAAAACCTGCTGATACTTTAATTACTTTACCATCTATTTTAGGTACATTTTTTAAATCCATAGCAGGGTTAATTTGTGTCTTACCCCATGTATAAACTTTTCCATCTGTACCTGCTGCTATCGTAAATGTTGGTCCAACACTTATATCTTCAATCTTACCGTTTAATTCTTGTGGAAACTTCATTAAGTCAAATCCTGGTGCTACGTTTTGTTGTGATGTTTCAGCAAATGATAAATCTATTGGTTGAAACATTGGTCCTATAAAAGCTGCTAGTAATATTAATAAAAATATTATCAACCCAACCATTGCTGTTTTATTTGACATAAATGTTCTTACTGTTGTCATAAACGGACTTTGTATTTCTTCTTCCTTCATAAGTTCTTCTTCTAACATGTACATTTTTTCTCTTCCACCGAACATATCTATAAGTACAAGATTAAAGAAACTTCTTCTATCTTTTCTATCTTTTTTCACTTTACCCCACCTCCATTACTGATCTATTCTTACTCTTGGGTCTACTAAACCATAACTTAAGTCAATTATTAAGTTAGACACTACAGTCAGTGCAATATAAAACATCTGAACTGCAAGAGCAACATTATAGTCTTGATTCATTAGCGAATCGAATAATAGTTTACCAATTCCTGGTATACCGAACATGGACTCAATTACAATTGAACCACTGAATACACTTACTATCCAACCTATAATCATTGTTATAACAGGAAGTAATGCATTTCTCCATGCGTGGGATAAAATAACTACTCTTTCCTTAACACCCTTAGCTCTAGCTGTAGTTATGTAATCCATTGAAAGTGCGTCAGACATTGATGCTCTAACATGTCTTGTCATACCACCTAGAGATGATATTGTCATAGCCATTAAAGGTAACGCTAAGTGCCACATCTTGTCTTTAAATATTTCCCATTCTGTTCCTGTGAAGTTTGGTGTGACCATTCCACTTACCGGGAAAATTCTAAGTTTTACTGCGAATATATAAATTAGTAATAAACCTACTATAAATCCTGGTATACTATAACCTATTACGGTCAAAACCTGTATTACCTTATCTGATGTAGAATTTCTATTTACTGCACTATATATTCCTAAAGGTATAGTTATTCCTAAAGCTAAAGTAACAGCAAATATATTTATAAATACTGTCGTTTTCATTGGATTTCTTATTACATCAATAACATCTTGTTTATATCTTAATGATTTTCCTAAATCACCTTGTAACATAGCTGTTATCCATTTTAAATATCTTATATGCATTGGCTTATCTAAACCCATCTTCTCACGTGTTTTCTGATACAATGCATCATATTGTTCTGCTGTCAAAGTTTCTTTATATTGTTCTATCTCAGCTCTTGCTGGATCTCCTGGTACTAAATTATATACAAAAAATAGCACTAATGACATTACTAAGAACACTAATACCATGTATAAAACCCTTTTTGTTATATACTTTGCCATATTACCACCTTCCTAACTTCAATATTTATGTAAAATAGGGTATTATCAAATACCCTATTTTGTTTAGAACTATTGGTTTTTCTTATATTCTATTCTTCTACGTAAGCATATATTAATGCCATAGTTACATCGTAGAAAGCTGTTGGTTCATAATCTTTTAATTTTTCATTGTAGAAATCATGATATTGATTTGAGTATAATGGTAAATCTGGTAATAAATCATTCCATCTAACTATAAATTCTACGAATTTTTCTTTAAATGTTTCAGTATCACCTGGATTAATATAAACCATATCTAAAGCAGCTTGCTCTAAATCTTTGTCTTTTAATCTGTTTACATTATATCCTCTTTTTATCATTGAATCATCTGTTGTTACATCATTTTTTCTGTCATAAATTACTGGGAAGTTTGATGCTAAGTTGAACATATGGTATGAAGGAACTCCATATTTATCACCTTGAGTTGCATCTCTATACATGTAGTTTAATAATTCACCAAACGCCATAGCTGTTTGATTTATTTTAATTCCAGCTTCTTCTAAGTCTGGGTTTTCTTGTAATTTAATAACTAGTAAGTCAGATACTTCGTTATTTTCTGTTGATGCCCATTCAATTACTAGTGGTACTATATTTCCATCAGCATCTTTTTTGTGACGTAGACCTGATTCATAAGCTCCACCATTTGCATCTAAATTCCATCCAGCTTCATCTAATAATTGCTTAGCTTTTTCTAAGTCATATGGATATTGGTTAATTTGACTTTCTAATTCTGACTTAGTTTCTTGATAGAACCATGATCCTTCTCCGTATGGTCCGTGTACAACTGTACCAAATCCACCAGTGAATGATTTCGCGAATTCATTTCTATCTAATAAGTGAGCTAATGCTTGACGAACTTCTTTATCTGCTGTTGGTCCAAAGTCACATGAGAATCTAATGTTACCATAACCAGCTCTTGGGTATTCTGAGAAAGAATATCCACCTTGATCATGTAAGTTAAATGCTCCGTTAATGTCTACTCCTGATGATAATTTAGGAAGTATATCTATTGAACCTACTGCTAATTCGTCTAAAGATGTTTGATCTGTAACTTTCTTTTGAATTATAGTTTTTATTCTAGGTTTTACTCCTTCAAAGTTACCTTTAAATGATTCGTTTACTTCAACTACTGCTGTTTTAGTAGCTTCATCATAACTTTTTAAGTAATAAGGTCCTGTTGATGGTCTTGGAACTTCTCTTCTTGCTTCATTGATTCTATCTTCAAAGTTTTCTACTGTGAAGTTATCAGTGAAGTAACATCCTTCTCCATCGTCTAAAATATCTACTGTTTCATCTGTCCAGAAATCTAATTTTAAAGGTCCAGCACTAGCCACTGCTAATTCATAGAAGTATGGAACCTTTGATGGATCAAATGTAAATGCAAATTCATAATCTCCTAATAAGTTAACTCCTGGGAATATTTTTGATTCACCTGTAGCAAACTCATTCCATCCTACAAAGTCTTGTCCTGCAGTATTTCCTCCACCCATATCTCCAATTACACTTGAAGACCAAAACATTATGCTTGCAACGTAATCCTTAGCTGTTATTGGTGTTCCGTCATCATAAGTTAAATCTTCTTTTATAATGAATTTGTGAGTTTTAGAACCGTCTTCATTTTCTGTTTCTTCATGATTTTCAACAACAGTCTCATTTAAGTGGAATTGACCGTCTTTATCATATTCAACAGTTGCATATCCGTAAATAAGATCTCTTATTGCCTTATCTGCAGCGTTGTTTTGGAAGTATGAGCTTCCCCATTCTCCTGTCATTTCTGTACTTTGTCCAATAGTGATTTGGCCAGTTGCTTCGCCTGTTTCATCTTGTGGAGTCTCACCATTACCTGGATCTGATGGCTCTGCTGGATTTGCTGGGTCTTTTTTACCACAACCTGCAGCAAATACTGATATTGCCATTGCTAAAACAAGTAAAAGTGCTAAACTTTTTTTCTTATTCATTATTCTTTTCCCCCTTATTTATATATGTTTTATTATTTAATATAGCGAATATTGCTATATATAAACATTTTTGTATGACAGTAAATAAGTATTCTACTATCATTGTAGAGTGATACAGTGAATAGTTATGAAAATTTAAACTACAAGTTTAATTTATGTAATTTAATTAGTCTTCATTTAAATTTTTATTATTTTTGGATGATTTTATCACATTTTATCACTTTTAGATTTTGATTAAATTTAACCAATTTAATTTAATGAGAAATTTGATGATTTTTATTAGTATATAAAATATAAAAAGTAATGTCAAGTTAGTAATATATTTTAAAATTTAAGTTAATTTTAAAACATAATTTCTCATTGCATTTTACACTACAATACAGTATATAGTAGCACTATAATGTGATGAAGTCAAGTATTTTACAACAATTTAAGTGAAAACCTTTTCATAACTATTATAGTACAAAAACGAAAAAACTACCAGCACTTTTATACTAGTAGTTTAAATATTTTTTACATATCCAGTTATAACCTACAAAATAGGCGATAATAGTCTTGAAAAAGATTCTTTGATTTTTATAATTAATGACCTATTTGCATACTTTTCTTTTGTAATTTCTTGACATATTTCTAAATCTTTTAGGAAATTATCTGTTAACTTTTTGTTTACTTCTTTATCATAAATAAAAGCATTAACTTCAAAATTTAACTCAAAGCTTCTAATATCGAGATTTGCTGTACCAACACTTGATACATAATCATCTGATATAAAGACTTTTGAGTGTAAAAATCCATTTTCATAAGTATAAAACCTAACACCTGCTTGAAGCAATTCCCCAATATAACTTAATCCTGCCCAATAAACAAATATATGATCTGGTTTATTTGGAATCATAACTCTTACATCTACTCCCGACAATGCAGCAAGACGTAAAGCCTCAAACATACTATCATCTGGTATAAAGTACGGCGTTTCTATATACAACTTTTTCTTCGCATCTGATATTAATTTTAGATACCCATCTTTAACACTTGGCCATTTTGAGTCTGGTCCACTAGATACTATCTGTATACCAGCTTTATCTTCCATCTCATGGTCATGTAAATAGCTTCTGTTAGCCTTTAACTCTGTTCTCGATGCAAACCTCCAGTCTAAATAAAACCTCCACTGTAAGCTTGCTACGGCTGAGCCTACTATCTTTATATGAGTATCTCTCCAATGCCCGAATTTTTTATAAAGTCCTAAATATTCATCTCCTACATTAAATCCACCTACAAATCCGACTTTACCATCTATAACACATAATTTTCTGTGATTTCTATAGTTTATCCTAACACTAATAAGTGGAACAAATGGTGGAAAAAAAATAGCAACATCTATACCATTTTCTTTCATTCTCTTTTTAGCTTTTCTAGATAAGTTTCTTCCACCCATTCCATCTACTAAAAATTTAACCTCAACACCTTCGTTAGATTTCTTTATAAGTTCATCAATTATTTTGTTTCCTATACCATCACTTTTGAAGATATAGTACTGAATATAAATATAGTCCTCAGCTTTTTTTATACTTTCTAATAAAGCTGCAAACTTATCATCTCCATTAAAATATATATCAACTTCATTATTATGAGTGTAATATGATTTACTGCTTCTAAGTTGCATTCTAATTAAGTCTTCATATCTATAAAAATTAGGATTCATTTTATGGAAAATTCCATCATCAATATCCTTATACTGATTGGTTATCATATTCTTATAGTACTCATCTTCTTTTTCTTTGATTTCAAACATTTTCTTTTTAGATAAATCTTGACCTAAAAATAAATATAATATAAATCCTACACCTGGTAAAAACATAAGAACCATTATCCATAGTAATGTTACAGTAGGATTTCTTCTTTCAAAAAAAATCAAAAGAATTGCAAGTAACATATTAATCCATAATAGGTTACCAAAAAGCCATCCATAATTTCTTAGAAAAGTCATCATATTATCACCCCAAAGTAATTATTTTTTTGCTTTGTATCACTTATTAGAATCTAATATTCTTTTTCTAATTCTAATATTTTTAGGTGTAATTTCTATTAGCTCGTCATCTCCGATAAATTCTAAAGCTTCCTCTAAAGACATTTTTCTTATTGGTGATAGTTTTAAGGCATCATCTGAGCCTGACGCTCTTACGTTAGTTTGTTTTTTCTTTCTACAAACATGAACCTCAATATCTAATCCTTTTGGATTAGCTCCAACTACCATACCTTGATACACTTTCTTACCTGCTTCTACAAAAAGTTCTCCTCTTTCTTGAGCTTGGAATAAGCCATATGGAGTTGCCTCACCAGTTTCAAAAACAATTATTGATCCTGATTTTCTCTTAGGTATTTCTCCTTTGAAAGGTTTATATCCATCAAATATACTGTTCATAACCCCACTACCTTTAGTGTCTGTCATAAACTCCTGTCTATATCCTATCAAACCTCTAGCTGGAATTGAGAATTCTAATCTTGTATATCCACCATCAGAATCACTCATAGATACTAGTTCACCTTTTCTACGTCCTAATTTTTCAATTACTACTCCTGCAAATTCACTAGATAAATCTATTGTAACAAGTTCCATAGGTTCTAATTTTTTATCATTTTCGTATTTGAATAATACTTCAGGTTTAGATACTTGAAATTCATATCCTTCTCTTCTCATAGTTTCTATTAATACTGATAAGTGAAGTTCTCCTCTACCTGATACTTTAAATGCATCTGTTGTATCTGTTGGCTCAACTTTTAAACTTACGTCAGTTAATAATTCTTTATCTAATCTATTTTTTAATTGTCTACTAGTAACAAAGTCACCTTCTTGTCCTGCAAAAGGGCTATCATTTACTGCAAAAGTCATAGATAGTGTTGGTTGAGATACTTCTTTAAATGGAAGTGCCTCAGGGTTATTAATACTACATATCGTATCACCTATACTTATATCTTCAATTCCTGATATTGCTATAATACTACCCATTTTAGCTTCTTCAACTTCTTTTCTATCAAGTCCTTCAAATTCGTATATCGTAGCAATCCTAAATTTCTTATGTTTAGTATCATCTAACTTATTAACTATTACAGCATCCATGCCTTCTTTTATTTGACCTCTTATAACTTTACCTATTCCTATTCTACCTATAAATTCATTATAATCTATTGTAGATATTAAAAGTTGTAAATCACCATCCATATCTCCTTCTGGAGCTGGTATATTTTCAATTATTGAATCAAATAAATCATCCATGTTATCTTTAAGATTATTATAGTCAAGACTTGCTTTACCATCTTTAGCTGAAGCAAATACAAAAGGTGCTTCAAGTTGCTTATCAGATGCATCTAACTCTATAAATAGATCTAATACTTCATCCATTACAGCTTCTGGTCTAGCTTCACTTCTATCTATTTTATTTAAACATACCACTACTGGTAAATCTAAATCTAGTGCTTTTCTTAATACAAACTTAGTTTGTGGCATAGGCCCTTCATAAGCATCTACTATTAAAACTACACCATCAACCATATTTAATACACGTTCTACTTCTCCACCAAAGTCAGCATGTCCTGGAGTATCAATTATATTTATCTTCATTCCATTATAATCTACTGCAGTATTTTTAGATAATATTGTAATTCCTCTTTCTTTTTCTATATCTCCAGAGTCCATTACCCTATCACTAACTACTTGATTTTCTCTAAATACTCCTGAATCTTTTAGTAAACTATTTACTAATGTTGTTTTACCATGATCAACATGGGCAATTATTGCTATGTTTCTAATATTTTCTCTTTTCATTTTTACAGATCCTTTCTTTAAACCACTATTTAATATTCTAACACAATATAATATAAATGAGTAGTTTGCATAAAAAAATAGTAACTTTTGTTACTATTTTATTTACCAATTACTATATATTCTTTATAGCTATGACTTTATTATTTTCAACAATAAGTTCATCTGATAAACCGTTAACAATTACAAGCCCTCTTCCGCTTGGTTTTAAGCTTGTGGGATTGTATGAATCTATATCATACTTTATTCCGTCGCCTTCGTCAACAACTTCTATTCTAATCCTATTTTTTATTATACTTAAATCTATTTTAACACACTTAAACTCATCACAGTTATTACCATGAAATACGCCATTTATTATAAGTTCATTCAGTATTAATCTTACATCAAAAAGAGTATTTTCATCAGTTATAATCTCTGATAGTCTTGTTAGTAATTGATCAACAAAACCTTTTACCAAATCAATATTACTATAAACCGACCCACAATATGTGAATCTCATTTAAATCACACCCTAATACTATATTATCATACCCTATTCTCTTACCCTTACTATCAGTAAAAATATACCCATAAAATATATTATATAACATATTTATTTATAAAATAAAAAAATATTTTTTTATTTTTTTAACTTTAAGTTTTTATGTTTATATGTTATATTATCAGGGTACAATAGTACTAAGAGCATTAATGAAAGGAGAGATTTGACTATGGAAAGATGGGTATGTGAACCATGTGGTTGGGTATATGATCCTGCTGAAGGAGATCCAGATGGAGGAATTGAGCCAGGTGTAGCATTTGAAGATCTACCAGAAGATTGGGTTTGCCCAATTTGTGGAGCTACAAAAGACTTATTCTCAAAAGAATAATTAATTAGTAATTGAAGTGCACTTCAAAAGTTAGAAATAATTTTTGTAGTGCATTTTTTATGCAAAAAAAGGATGCTACTCTTGCATCCTTAATTTTCTAAAATTTCTTCAAATAACTCATAAACTTTATCCTTATTATATCCTTTTTCTGATGAGTAAGGTATAAAGATACATTCTTTGGTCATTTGTAATTTTTGTCTAATTATTTTTTCATGCTTTTGCCATTGGCCTTTAGATATTTTATCAGCCTTTGTTCCAATTACAATTCCTGTATATCCATAATGTTTTATCCATTCATACATAGCTAAATCATCATTTGTTGGTTCATGTCTAAAGTCTACAATCAATATAACTTCCTTTAGATTTTTTCTTTCTTCTAAATATTCAGTAATTATATGTCCCCATTTTTCTTTTTCACTTTTAGATACTTTTGCATAACCATATCCTGGTAAGTCTACAAACCTAAATAAATCATTTATTCTATAAAAGTTAATAGTTCTTGTTTTTCCTGGCTTACTACTAGTTCTAGCTAAGTTTTTTCTATTTATTAGTGAATTAATAAATGAAGATTTTCCTACATTTGATCTACCTACAAAAGCAATTTCCTTAGAATCTTCTTCTGGGTAATAATCTTTACTTACTGCAATACATTCTAATTCTGATTTAGTTATTTTCATTTTTATCATTATCCTTTACTAAAGCATGTTCTAATACCTCATCCATATTACTAACTAAAACAAACTCTATTTCTGATTTTACTTTATCTGGAACTTCCTCTAGCTCTTTTTTATTATCTATTGGAAGTAAAACTTTCTTTATTCCTAACCTATTTGCAGCCACAGTTTTTTCTTTTACTCCACCAATCGGAAGAACTCTACCTCTTAATGTAACCTCCCCTGTCATAGCTAGGTTGTGGTGCACCGGAGTGTTCGTTAAAGCTGATATAACAGCTGTAGCTATAGTTATTCCTGCTGATGGCCCATCTTTTGGTACAGCTCCTTCTGGAACGTGTATGTGAATATCTTTAGTTTCATAAAAGTCTTTTTCTATATTAAACCTTTCATAATTACTTCTAATATAGCTTATTCCAGCCATTGCCGATTCTTTCATTACATCACCAAGTTTACCCGTTAATTGAACTTTTCCTGATCCTTCAACTATATTTACTTCTATAGATAAAGTTTCTCCTCCAACTTGTGTCCACGCAAGTCCCGTTACTAGTCCAACTTGATTTTCTTCATTTAGAGTATCTTGAATATATGCTTCTACCCCTAAATAATTCTCTAGATTAGAAATGTTAACCCTGACAATATCTTTCTTTTCTTCTACCATTTTCTTAACAGCTTTTCTACATATATTCGCTATTTGTCTTTCTAAATTTCTAACCCCAGCTTCTCTAGTATAATTTCTAATAACTTTTACAACCGCTTTGTCAGAAATTTTAAGCTGATTATCTTCTAAACCATGTTCTTTCATCTGTTTTGGGATTAAATATCTCTTAGCTATTTCTATTTTTTCATCTTCTATATAGCTATTTATTTCAATTACTTCCATTCTATCTAAAAGTGGTCTAGGTATCGTGCTTAAACTATTGGCTGTTGTTATAAACATTACTTTTGATAAATCAAAAGGAACATCTAGATAATGATCTTTAAAAGTTGCATTTTGTTCAGGATCCAGCACTTCTAACAACGCACTTGCAGGATCTCCTCTAAAATCTGATCCTATTTTATCTATTTCATCTAATAAAAATACTGGATTTTTAGTGTCAGCTTCTTTTATTGAATTTATGATTCTACCTGGCATACTACCTACATATGTTCTTCTATGCCCTCTTATTTCAGCTTCATCTCTAACTCCGCCTAAACTCATCCTTACAAATTCACGATTCATTGAATCAGCAACACTTCTAGCTATTGATGTTTTACCAACTCCTGGTGGCCCAACTAGACATAATATAGGTCCTTTAATTGAGTCAGTAAATTGTCTTACCGCTAAGAACTCTAATATTCTTTCTTTTACATCTTTTAAACCATAGTGATCTTTATCTAATATTTCTCTAGATTTTTTTATATCTAATATTTCATCACTTTCTTTATTCCATGGTAAGTCAACTATCCAATCTAAATAAGTTTGGATTACACCACTTTCCTGTGAATGGGGAGATATAGTTTTAAACCTATCTACCTCTTTAAGAAGTTTTTTCTCTATATTTTCATCAAATCCTATTTCTTTAATCTTTTCTTCATAGCCTTTGCTATCTTCAGAAATTTCATCTTCTTCATCTAATTCTTCCTGTATAGCTCTTAGCTTTTCTCTTAAATAATATTCTTTTTGAACTTTTCCCATTTTACTTCTGATTTTTTTATCTAACTCTTCTTCTATTCTTAATAGTTCAAGTTCTCTATCTATTGTTTGATATAGTTGTTCCAATCTTTCGTAAGGCTCATATTTCTCTAATATCTTTTGACTTTCTTTGACATCTAATGCTAAATATGATGCTACTATATCTGCTAGCTTACCCGGTTGTTCTATCTCTTCAACTGTCATTACAACATTATCAGAAATCTTTGGACTTAACCTTGAATATTCTCTTAAACCATCTATAATTAGTCTTTTCATTGCTTCTATTTGATCATTAATTTCTATATATTCAGCTTCTTCTTTATCTTCAACTATAACACCTTCAATATACTTTTGGTTGTCTAGAAACTCTGTAATAATACCTCTATTAACTCCTTCAACCAAAACTCTGATAGTTCCCCCTGGAAGCCTTAATACTTGCTTAATTTTTGATATAGTTCCAATGTGATAAAAGTCATCATATTCAGGTTCTCCAATGGTAGCATCTTTTTGAGCTGCTAAAAATAATAAAGAATCACTTAACATCGCTTCTTCAACTGCTTCAACTGATTTATCTCTTCCAACATCAAAATGTGTTACCATGTGTGGGAATACTGTAATTCCTCTTAATGGTATTATTGGTAAAGTTAAACTAGTATTAATTTCTTTTTCTTTAACCATTTTTTACCTCCCTGGCTTTAAAACTAAAGGCTCACTAAAGTGAGCCTTTATGATACTGATTCAGTTTCTTTTGAACCATCTATATTATCATCTACTGTTTTTAATTCTAATTTAGGTTTCTCTTTGCTTTTAATTACATCTTCATCAATGATTATTTTTGCTATATCATTTCTTGAAGGCGCTTCATACATCATATCAAGCATAATTTCTTCAATTACTCCTCTAAGACCTCTAGCTCCTGTTTTTCTTCTAATAGCTTCTTTTGCTATTAGTTCTAAAGCATCCTCATCAAATTCTAACTCAATATCTTCCATTTTCAATAATTTTTTATATTGTTTAACCAACGCATTTTTTGGTTTAGTTAATATTTGAACTAAGGCTTTTTCATCTAGTTCTTCTAAAGTTACTATTATAGGTAATCTACCTACAAACTCTGGAATTAAACCATATTTTAGTAAGTCTTCTGGTTGTAATTTTTTCAATACTTGACCAACACTTTTATCTTTTTCAGACTCAACTTTAGCTTCGAAACCAATAGAGTTTTCACCTATTCTTTTCTCAATAATATCAGTTAAGCCAACAAAAGCACCACCTACGATGAATAATATATTAGTCGTATCGATTTGTATAAATTCCTGATGAGGATGTTTTCTTCCACCTTGTGGTGGGACACTTGCTACTGTTCCTTCAAGCATTTTTAAAAGTGCCTGTTGAACACCTTCACCACTTACATCTCTTGTAATAGAAGGATTTTCAGATTTTCTAGTAATCTTATCAATCTCATCTATATATATTATACCTTTTTCTGCTCTTTCTATATCATAATCAGCTGCTTGAATTAATTTTAATAATATATTTTCAACATCTTCACCTACATATCCTGCTTCTGTTAATGATGTCGCATCTGCTATTGCAAATGGAACATTTAGTACTTTTGCTAAAGTTTTAGCTAAAAGTGTTTTACCAGATCCAGTAGGTCCTATTAATACAATATTACTTTTTTCAAGTTCAACATCTTCTTCATCTACAGTTATATCATTAATTCTTTTATAATGATTATAAACAGCAACAGCTAATGTTTTTTTAGCTTGTTCTTGTTGAATAATATAATTATCTAACTCACCTTTAATTTCCTCTGGTTTAGGTAATTCATCAAAATTATATTCAAATTCTTCCATAAACTCATCATCTATTATATCTTGACATAAATGAATACATTCATTACAAATATAAACATTTGGTCCAGCGATTAGTCTTTGTACTTCAGTTTGTGATTTTCCACAAAAAGAACATCTTAATTGTCCTTCATGATCCATAGTCATTTGAACACCTCTTTCCTATTTTCTAGGTTCAATAACTCTATCGATTAGTCCATATTCAACAGCTTCTGCTGCACTCATATAGAAGTCTCGATCTGTATCTCTTTCTATTCTAGCTAAATCTTGGCCAGTTCTTTCGCTTAAGATTTTATTTATACGTTCTCTAACTTCAAGAATTTTTAAAGCTTGGATTTTTATATCTTCAGCTTGTCCTTGAGCACCACCTAATGGTTGGTGAATCATAATATCTGAATTTGGAAGAGAAAGTCTTTTTCCTTTTGTTCCTGCTGCTAATAAGAAAGCTCCCATACTTGCAGCCCTTCCTATACATATAGTTGAAACATCTGGCTTTATATATTGCATAGTATCATATATCGCAAATCCTGCACTTACAGATCCACCTGGACTGTTTATATACATTTGAATATCCTTATTTGGATCTTCTGCTTCTAAGTGTAAAAGTTGTGCAACAACAATATTTGCAATATCATCTGTTACTTCTGAACCTAAGATAATAATTCTATCTTTTAATAGTCTAGAATAGATGTCATATGATCTTTCTCCTCTACTAGTTTGTTCAACTACTATTGGTACTAACGCCATAATTATCTCCTCCTAATTATTAGTAATAATTACTTTGCATTTTCTACTAAAAGCTCTACTACTTTTGTATTAGCTATACTAGTTTTTAGTAATACTAAATCTCCTTGTTTCTTCATATCTTGAATGAATTCTTCAACATCTTCTGCTTTGAAATCTGCAGCCATTTTTCTTAATTCATTATCTATATCTTCATCTGTTACTTCAATTTTTTCTTCTTCAGCTATTGCTTCTAATACTAAGTTAGCTTTAACTCTTTCAGTAGCCATTGGTTCTATTTGATCTTTAAGAGCTTGTATATCTCCACCTGTTAGATTTATATATGTTTCTAAATCTAATCCTTGGCTTCTTAATCTATAATCAAGTTCCCCTAATTCTTTATCAATTTCATGCTCAATCATTCCTCTTGGTAAATCCATTTCAGCATTTTCAACTGCCATTTGAACTAAAGAGTTTTCTTTTTCAACTTGAGCATTATTTTTTAATTCTTCTTCTAATTTTGCTTTAATATCATTTTTATATTCTTCTAATGTATCAAACTCACTTACATCTATAGCAAAATCATCATCTAATTCTGGTAATTCTTTAACTCTAACATTATTTATTTTAACTTCAAATTTAGCTTCTTTTCCAGCTAAATCTTCAGCATGATATTCTTCTGGGAAAGTTACCTTTACTTCTACTTCTTCTCCAGCTTTTTTACCAACTAATTGTTCTTCAAATCCTGGTATGAAAGAATTACTTCCTATTTCTAAATCATGACCTTGATCTTCTCCACCTTCAAAAGCTACTTCATCAACAAAACCTTTATAGTCTATATTAGCAATATCGCCTTCTTCTATTGCTTCTTCACCTTTATCTACTAATCTAGCGTTTTGTTCTCTTACTTGGTCTATTTCAAAGTTAACCATTTCTTCAGTTACTTCTAATTCTGTTTCTTCAACTACTAAACCTTTATATTCACCTAATTTAACTTCTGGTTTAACGTCTACTGTAACTTTAACTAAAATTGGTTCTCCTTTTACTATTTCATCTATATCTATATTTGGTTGGTCTACTGGTTCTAATTCTAATTCTTTAACTGCTGCTTCATATTTTTCTGGTAATATAGCATTCACAGCATCTTCAAAGAATACTTCATTTCCATAAGTTAATTCAATTATTTGTCTTGGTGCTTTACCTTTTCTAAATCCTGGAATTTGGAAATAATGTTTATTTTCATTATAAGCCTTATTTAAACCTTGATTAAATTCCTTTGCTTCAATTTCAAAATTAAATGATACTGTATTATTTTCTCTTTTCTCGAAAACTGCTTTCATTTTGTAATATCCTCCTAAATTTATTATAAAATTATATTTATTTCTTTCTTAGCTTACCTAGCTTCATTCATATCAACCTATTATACCATATTATATTATAAAGTACAAAGACATAAAGGCATAATCTTCGGCATTATAGACTTTCTTCTATAATTCCTCCACCTACTACTACATCTCCATCATAAAAAATGACTCCTTGCCCCTTAGCAATTGCTCTTTGAGGTGTTTCAAACTCTACTTTTACTCTATCATTATCAATGGGATATATAACTGCCTTAGAGTCTTTATTCGTATGTCTAATCTTTGTTGTAACCTCCATTGGTCCTTCAAGTTTGTCTATTGATATAAAGTTTAAGTCCTTAGCAATTAAACCATTTTTATATAAAGCTCTATCATCACCTAAAACAATTTCATTAGTATCAGGGTTAATAGATTGAACAAATACTCTTCTTCCTAGTGATACTCCTAAACCTTTTCTTTGGCCAACTGTATAATATACTATTCCTTTATGCTGTCCTAGTATGTTGCCCTTTTGGTCAATAAAGTTACCTGGAACTACTTTATCTGGAACCATCCTTTTTATATATCCACCATGATCATTATCTGGTATAAAACATATCTCTTCACTGTCAGGTTTATCGTGTATCACCATGCCTAATTTTTCCGCTATTTCTCTAATTTCTTCTTTTTTATATTCTCCTAACGGAAACATGGTTTGTGATAATTGCTCCTGTTTTATTTGGTGCAAGAAATATGTTTGATCTTTTTTGTCATCTTCACTTTTTAATAACAAATGTCTTCCTGTTTTTTCATCATATTCTACCCTTGCATAATGACCTGTTGCTAAATAATCAGCTCCAAGTTCTTTTGCTTTATCTAAAAACTTATCAAATCGAACATATTTATTACACATTAAACATGGATTTGGTGTTTTACCTTCTAAATATTCATCTATAAAGTAATTTACTACTTTTCTTTCAAATATCCCTCTAAAGTTTATTACATAATGAGGTATATTTAAATCACTAGCTACTTTCTTTGCATCAAAAACAGAGGAAATAGAACAACATCCTCCTTGGTCTTCATCAAACACCTCATCATGAGGAGTTTGTACTAATGTCACACCTATTACTTCATAACCTTGTTGTTGAAGAATATAGGCTGCTACTGATGAGTCTACTCCTCCACTCATACCTAAAACTACTTTCTTTTTCATTACATCAACCTTCCTAATATGATAATATAATACCCCCATCATCTGCATAGGAACTACTTAGTCCTTTAGTCTCTAGTAATATTATATCTTTAAAATCATATAATTGTTCAGCCATTTCTTTTATAAATTCTGCTTTATCTAAAGCATTTACATGAGATATAGCAAGTGTTTTATCTTTTACAGAGCTAGTTAATTCTCCTATAGCTTCAACTAACCTATTAAAGGCTTTTTTATTACCTCTTATGTTTTCTAATAATTCTATTTCTCCATTATTAGCTTTCATTATTGGTGTAAACTTTAAAGCTGTTGCTATAAGTCCTTTAGTTTTTGATATCCTACCATTTTTAATTAGGTTATCTAGCTTTGTTAAAATAAACATTGTATTCATTTCTTCTATATATTTCTCTACTTCTTCAACTATAGTTTCTTTAGTCGCATTCTCATCTATTAATTTTTTTATTCTCAAAGCAACTAATACTTCTCCTGTACTTGCTGATTTAGAATCAAATACATGAATAAATTTATCACTATTTTCTTCTAAAGCCATTTGTCTTGCTAAAATAGCACTATTATATGACCCTGAAAGCTTACTTGATATTGTAACTACAAATATTATATCTGAATCTTTAAATGCATTTAAATAGTCTCCTGGTGATGGGCATGCAGTTTTTACTGGATTATGGCTTGCTTTCATTGATTTTATCAATTCTTCTAAGTCAATATTCTCATCATCTACAAATTCCTTATCTTCTACTGATATTTTAAATGGAATTAGTTCAATATTCATATTTACCTTCATTTCCTCTGTTAAATCACAGCTACTATCTGCTACTATTTTATAATTCATAAATCCCACTCCTTACTAGCCTATATTCTCCTCGATTAGTTTTGCCAAGTCCTTAGCAACTTTTTCGATTAAAGTTTTATCTTCTCCTTCTATCATTACTCTAACTAATGGTTCTGTTCCGGAAGGTCTAATTACAACTCTTCCTTTTCCATGAAACATTGTTTCTATTTTTTCAATTTCATTTCTTATTAGATCATTATCCATATAGTTATATTTCATAGAATTATTAACTTTTGCATTTATCAAAACTTGAGGGAAGTCTTTCATATTATTACTTAGTACACTCAGTGCTTTATCTTCATCTAACATAACCTTTAGCAAATAAAGTCCTGTTAATAAGCCATCACCTGTTGTATTATAATCTAAAAATATAATATGACCTGATTGTTCTCCTCCTAGAGAATAATCCTTTTCTAACATTTCCTCTAATATATATCTATCTCCTACTTGAGTTTTTACAATATCCATATCTTTAGACTCTAAATATTCATCTAGACCCATATTTGTCATTACAGTTCCTACTACGGTATTATTTTTTAGTTTTCCTCTTTCCTTTAAATGATTACTACATACTGCTAAAATATGATCTCCATTTATTATTTTTCCATTTTCATCAACGGCTATTATTCTATCTCCATCTCCATCAAATGAGATACCTATATCTGCATTTTTTTCTAAAACTAGCTTACTAACTAAATCAGGATTTGTAGAACCACAATTATCATTTATATTCATTCCATCTGGATTATCATTAATTAAATATACTGTCGCATTTAATTCTTCAAATAATTCTGGTGCTACTTTATATAATGCACCATTTCCACAATCTAGTGCTATTTTATATCCTGTTAAATCAATATTAATAACTTCTTTAAGATATGATTTATAATCATCTTTTCCTTTATTATAAATCTTAGCTTTTCCTATATCTTTTCCTGTTGGCCTCAATGGTACTTTGTCTATGTCTAATATATATTTTTCAATTTCAGCTTCTTTTTCATCTGGTAATTTTAATCCATTATTATCAAATAATTTTATACCATTGTATTCTCCAGGATTATGAGATGCAGATATTACAAATCCTCCAAGAGCATTCAGCTCTCTTACAAGATATGCAATTGATGGTGTAGGCAGTACACCTACTTCTATAATATCTATTCCTGTAGATGTTACACCTGCAACTATTGCAGCTTCAAGCATATTTCCTGATATTCTTGTATCTCTACCTACAATCATACTTCCTTTTTTTCCTTCTGACAGTATGTATGCACTTGCTCTTCCTATGTTATAAGCTAGCTCTGCTGTTAGCTCTTCATTTGCTATTCCTCTTACTCCATCTGTTCCAAATAATCTAGCCATATTATGCCTCCTTATTCTAAATACTTATCTTTTACTATTTCTAATAATAACTTTTTATCATTTAATTCTGGATTATCTATAACTAAATTTATTAATTCGTCTAATATTTGTCCAACTAGTTTACCTTGTTTTATTCCAAGTTTTATTATATCATAACCATTTATTTTTAATTTGTTTTTCTCAAAAATATTTGATGAATTAATCTCATTTATAATCATTTCTTTTTTTGATAACAAGTCTTTAATATCTCTACCCTTATGTGTACATTTTTTATCAGCTAAATTTAAATTATATAAGTCCATTATATTTTCTTTTCCCACTTTATATATTAATCTTCTTATACCTTTTTCTTTCATTGAACTAATATCACGCATATGATTTTCTATTAAAATTTGAACCTTATTTATTAATTTTTTGGGTGTATTAAGCCTTCTTAATATCTGATAAGCCATATTTGAACTTACTATTTCATGATTATAAAAATGCCCTATCTGATTTTCATCTTCGCTATAAGTCTTCGTTTTTCCAATATCATGAAATAAAGCTGCAAGACGCAAATCAATCTTTCCATCAACATTATCTAAAACACAAAGTGTATGATTAAAAACATCTTTATCATGATATGGGTTATTCTGTTTAAAGTCAATAGTTTCTGATAATTCTGGTAATATTTTTACAAGAAGATTTGAATCATTAAGAAGTCTTATCCCATGTGATGGTTTTTTAGTTAGTAAAATTTTAAAAAGTTCATCCCTTACTCTATCATTACTTACATTTTTAATATTCTCAGAATTTTCAATAACTGCTGTAAATGTATTATCTTCTATTGCAAAATTTAATTGCGATGAAAATCTAATGCATCTTAATAGTCTTAAACCATCCTCATTAAATCTATTATAAGGATTACCTACAGTTTTTATTTTTCTATTCTTTAAATCATCCAACCCTCCAAAATAATCAATTACTCCACATTTAGGGTGATAAGCTAAAGCATTTATTGTAAAATCTCGTCTACTAAGGTCTTCTTGTAAATTTAGAGTAAATTCTATATTTTCTGGTCTTCTTTTATCTTTATACCCAGATTCTATTCTGTAAGTTGTAATCTCTATTGCCTCACCTTTGAATACTATAAGAACCGTACCAAATTCTTCTCCCACTAAAACTGTTTTGTAATCTTTGAAAATCTTTTTTATTTCCTTAGGTCTAGCATTAGTTGTAATATCATAATCATTTGGTTTTTTATTAAGAATTAAATCTCTTACGCTTCCTCCTACAATATATGCTTCATAACCATTACTATTTATAATGGATAAAACCTCTATTATATTGTTTGGAATTTTAAATTTCATTTTATCACCTACTTAATTAAAAATAAGAGCCAACCTTGTGGTTGACTCAAATATTTCATTATTATTCTTTTTCTCTAATCTCAACTGAAATATTCTTAGGATTTACTGACTTAATAAAGTTATCAGGAATTCCCTCTACTACTATTGGAACTTTATTCTCTCCAACAGCAACATTACTAAAATCCAAAGATATGTTTACCATATCTTGTGTTATTAGTGATACTTCTTCATTTCTTTCATCTAAAATTAAAGAAATAATCCCCGTAAGACTTTCTTCTACAATTTCAAATTTATCATCTAAATTAATTACTTTTACATCACTTGCTGTATAGTTAAATATCTTTGCACCAATTTCTTCTAATTTATAATTTAATATAAATTTTTCATTTGGATTTGCAAGTTCAACGTCCTTTGGTAAATCAAGTTCAACTTCATAACTTGATCCTCCTATTAATTTAGTTACATCTATAGGTTTTGTATCTATTGATGTTATCTTTATTTTATTATTCTTTATTTTTAAATCTACCTTATCTGGTAAAAGTTCCATCTCTAAAAGTTTATAGTGACTTGGTAATTCATTAGTAGTTTTTAAGTTTATTGGTACACTTTGTTTTCTATGAATTGGAACAGATATATTTACCATACTCGGATTTCTAGTTATGCCTTTTATACTCTCTCCATCTATATCTAATATCTCCAAAGGAACAGATTTATTAAATGCATCTGTCTTATCTGTTAAATCTATCCTTGCAACTACTTGATGAATTTTATTAATATAACTTTTAGGACCTGTTATTTTAGCTTCCGTTGGTTCTACTATTACATCATCTAATACATATCCCTCTGGCAGCTCACCTAAAAGCTCTATAGCTATATCTTTAGATGTTTCTCCTATTTGATCTATTGAAAATACAACTTCTCTTGGTTTATAGTCAACAAGTCTTATATTGGAAATATTATTTACAAGTTTTAAGTCTACCGAAACTGTATTCTTACCAATTGTAACATTTTCTAAATCTACTTTAGCTGAAATGTTATTAGAAGAGAATTGGTTCATGTTTGATTTGTTTCCTGCAACTTTTACTCTTATTGTACTTTCCTTTGGTTCTAATATTATTAGCCCTTCTTTAGCTAAGTTATCTGCATTTACATATTCTACAGGTATATCTGGATATTCTATTTCTATTAATGGATCTACCTCATCCATTACATTTATCCATAATATTATAGCTATAACTAGAGCAAGTATTTTCGGTGTTAAACTATTCTCCTGTATCTTCTTGCTCATTTTTATTCCTCCATTTTGTAATAAATGATTGCTTGTCCTCACTAGGTTTATACATATCTTGAAGTATTTTTTCTAGAGTTTGAATATCTAAATGTCTTGCTATTTTTCCATTCTCAGCAACTGATATAGATCCTGTTTCTTCTGAAACGACAACTACTAAACTGTCCGACCTTTCTGATATTCCTATTGCTGCTCTATGTCTAGTACCTAGTTCTGGGTTTAAATCCGAATTATCTGTTAATGGTAAAAAACAAGCTGCTGCTTTTATTTTATCTTCTTTAATAATAACAGCTCCATCATGAAGTGGAGTATTCGGAATAAATATATTAATAAGTAAGTTACTGGAAACTTCTCCATCTATTCTTGTTCCTGTTTCTGCCACTTCGTTTAAACCTGTCTTTCTTTCCATTACAATTAAAGCTCCCATCTTCTGTCTAGATAAAGATGCACAAGCTTCAACTATTTCTATTACTACTTTATTTAAGCTTTCTCCTCTTATTTCTGCAAAAGATTTACTAAAGTAGCTTCCTCTACCTATATATTCTAGTCCTCTTCTTAACTCTGGTTGAAACACTATTAAAAGGGCAAGTGTACCTACTGTCATTGCCTTATTTAAAATCCAGTTAATAGTGAAAAGTTCAGCCCAATCACTTAATTTTGTTAAGACCAAAAGAACTACAATACCTTTTGTTAACTGCTCTGCTCTTGTTTCTTTTATAAGTGTAAATAACTTATAAAAAAGTAAAGCAACTAACAAAATATCTATTATATCTCTTATTCTTATATTTATAAATATTTGACTTAATGATTGCAATTTATCACACCTTCAATTTCTTAATATATATAATTATACCACATTATATATCTATATTTTCTTTATATAGACTATTTAAATATTCTTTTATCTCACATGCTTTATCCATTGATAATACATGATCTAACTTACCATTTATATTTTCTAAATTTATATTATTAATAATATATCTAGTTTGTAAAATAAAACTAGGTGCAACACTAAATTCATCTAGCCCCATTAATGCAAGTATCGGTATTAACTCTGGTGTACTTGCCATTTCACCACACATTGCAACCTCTATATTATTATTTTTTGCATTAGTAATTATTATTTTTATTATTCTTAAAACTGCTGGATGATAATAGCTATATAAATCTTTCAAAGATTGATTTTCTCTATCTATAGCCATAATATATTGAATTAAATCATTTGTACCTATACTAAAGAAGTCTACCTTTTTAGCAAAATCATCTGATTGTATTGCTGCAGAAGGCGTCTCTATCATTATTCCTTTTTTTATGTTTCTATCATATGGAATATTTTCTCTATCAAGTTCTTCTTTTACTTCATTTTCTATCTTCTCTATTGATTCTAATTCCTTCATTGTAGTTACCATAGGATACATTATTCTTACATTTTCACTTGCACTTGTAATATATATAGCCTTTATTTGATCTTTAAATAAAAATTCCGTTCCTAAACAAAATCTAATGCCTCTATACCCTAAAAAAGGATTCTTTTCCTTTTTCATTGGAAGATATGATATAACCTTATCTCCACCTATATCTAGTGTTCTTATAGTAACTGGTTTACCAGCTAAATTCTTACATATGTTTTTATATATATTAACTTGTTCATTTATAGTTGGTGGCTTTGTCCTATTCATGTATAAAACCTCTGTTCTTACAAGTCCTATACCCTCACCACCATTTTTTACAACTCTTTTACTATCTGCTATAGTTGCAATATTTCCTAAAATTTTAAATTTTTTATTATCTAAAGTTTTTGTTTCTTTATCAAAATAATTATTAAATAATTCTTTATTTCTAATAATTTTTTTCTTTTTTTCATAGTACTCATCTAATGCTTCTGTATCTGGATTAATTATAATATTACCATTAAATCCATCTACTATTAATATATCTTCATCATTTATATTTTCTGTTAATCCTTCTACGCCTATTACTGCTGGTATCCCAAGGGTTTTAGCAATTATAGACGCATGGGATGCAATAGATCCATTTTCAATTGCTATGGCTAAAATATTATTTTTTTCCAAATGCATAGCATCAGAAGGTGTTATATCATTTGATACTAATATTACCTCTTTATTTATATTAATTAATGAATTACTATCTATATTTAATAATACTCTAATTACTCGATTTAAAACATCTTTTATGTCGGTTATCCTATTTTTTAAAATTTCATCTTCTATATGCTCAAAAATTTCTATATATTCCTGTATTATACTTTTTATTACCCATTCTGAATTTATTTTTTCTTCCTTTATTTCTTTTTTTATTCTTTTGTTTAGTTCTGGGTCATCTAAAATCAATTTATGAGCATGAAAAATTTTAGCCTCTTCTTTTCCTAGTTCTAACTCTGCTTTTACATATAAATTTTCAATTTCAATCCTAGCTTTTATTATTGCATCTTCATATCTTTTTATTTCAGCATTAATATCACCTATATTAAATTTTTCTACAGGAAGATTTTTATTTGAATTATATATAAATACCTCGCCCATACTTATCCCAGGTGCGCTTCCATAACCTTTTAATTTAATTTGCATAAAAGCCTCCTATTCTTCTTTTTCTTCAAAGAATCCTTTTAATTCATTTAAAGCTTTAAGAATATCTGAACCTTCTCCTTTTATAGTTATTTTATCTCCTTTAATTGCTCCTAGGCTTAATACTCCTAATATGCTTTTTGCATTATAAGTTGTTTCATCTTTTTCTATAAAAATTTCAGATTTATATTTTGATGCAGTTTCTACAAAATTTGCTGCTTTTTCTGGATAAACTCCAAAATCATTATCAACTTGAACTTCTATTTTCTCCATTTTTATCCTCCCTTTAATAAGTGATAACCTTTACATTTTTATTCTATAATATATATTTTAAACATACAAGTATAATAAAAAAATAAACACCTAAATAGGTGTTTATTTTGAGTTTTCAACTATTTAATTAGTAAGCTATAAATAATTCTTTTTTAGCTCCACATAATGGACATTTATCTTCTTCACCAGTTAAAGTTATAAAACCACATACTGGGCATAAAGAAATTTCTTTAGCTTCTAAATCTTTACCTGCATCTACTGCTTCTTTTGCTTCTGTAAATAATTTAGCATGTACTTTTTCTGCTTCTATAGCAAATTGCATTGCTCTAACTGCAGTTTTTTCTCCTTGCATTTTAGCTACTTCTATGTATGCTGGATACATTTGTTCAAATTCAAATACTTCTCCATTTATAGCACCTTGTAAGTTTTCTGATGTAGTTGTTTTTCCAAATCCTGCTCCTGATGTTACATCAAAGTCACCTTTTATATCTTTCATAGCATTAAAGTGTAAAGTAGCATGTACTTCTTCAGCATCTGATGTTGCTAAAAATAATCTTCCAACTGTTGGGAAACCATCTTTAGTAGCTTGTTCACCCCATATTCTATATCTCATGTGTGCCATACTTTCTCCACCAAATGCTGATCTTAAATTACTTTGTGTCATTGCGTTCACGTATACATTCCTCCTCATTATCTAACTAATTTCATTCTTACATATATATTATACCCTAATTGTTTGAATTTAAAAACTTTTTTATTTAATATTTAAAAATTATCCCTATTATTCCTGCTATAAGTATATATAATATTGGATGTTTATCCGTCTTTCTCATAAGTGTAAATATTATTGCAAATAAAATAAAATTTTTAAATTCTATTAAATCTGATATTTTCCCACTTAATTTATATCCATCTATATCTACTAGGGTCATTTTACTTACTGAATATGCAACAGATACTATAAGTCCTGAAACTGCTGGTCTTACAGCTTTAAATGCTCTTTGCACGGATTGTGCATTTTTAAATTTATTAAAGAAATGAGCTATTATTACTATTATAATTATTGAGGGAGTTATAATTCCAAGTGTAGCTACTACTCCTCCCAAAACTCCTGCTGTAGTATTCCCAACAAATGTAGCGGTATTGATTCCTATAGGACCTGGGGTAGATTCAGATATAGCTATCATATTAAGTAGCTCTTCTGAAGTTATCCAGCCATATTTATATACTAATTCTTGCAAAAATGGCAATGTTGCAAGACCTCCACCAACTGAGAATAAACCTATTTTAAAAAACTCTAAGTAAAGTGTTAAATATATCATTATTTATTCTCCTTACTAAAATCAATATCTTTATAAGCAATTAGTCCTACAACTGATGAGACTATTACAACTATTATAGGTGATAATTTAAATATAGCTATTGCCACAAATGAAAATATAGCTAGAATTAGTCCTATTCCATCTTTTATTGTCTGCTTAGACATATCTATCGCAACACTTAGTATCAATGCAACTACTACTACTTGTATTCCTGAGAATGCGTGTTGAAATATTTGATTTTGTTGAAATTCTTTCATAAATCTTGAAATTATTGATATAAATATTAAAGACGGAGTAACTAAACCTAATGTTGCAACTATAGCCCCTATAAGTCCTTTTTGCTTTTGTCCTATAAATGTAGCTGTATTTACTGCAATTATGCCTGGGGTAACTTGTCCAATTGCATAATAATCTAGTAATTCTTCATCTGTTGCCCATTTTCTTTTTTTTACTAATTCTTCTTGAAGTATGGGAAGCATTGCATATCCTCCACCAAAGGTAAATCCACCAATCTTGAAGAAAATAGTATATAGTTCTAATAATTCTTTCATATTATCCTCTTTTCTTTAAGTAAAAAAAAGAATAGGTCTTAAGACCTATTCTTCATCTACTGCTGATGTTGATACTTGTGGTCTAGCTCCTAATTCTTTGTCTAGCATGTATAATCCTTGGAAGTTATCTTTTATTCCTTCTAATTTAAATATTATATCCTTCATTGTGTTTTCTTCTTCTCTTTGTTCTTCTAAGAACCAGTTTAAAAACTGCATTGTATCATATGAAGACTCTTCAACTGCCATTTTTACTAAATCTCTTATTCTTGAAGTAACTTCTTCCTCATGAGCTAAAGCTTCTTCAAATACAGCTAAATATGAATCAAATTCATTCTTTGGCTCTGGTATTGCTTGCATCATTACTCTTCCATCCATATCAAAGATATAGTCATAGAACTTCATAGCATGCATGTATTCTTCTTTTGCTTGTTCTACAAAGAAATGTGCAAATCCGTTCATATTTCTATCTGTACAGTAACCTGCCATTCCCATATAATAATATCCTGACAACAATTCAAAGTTAAATTGGTCATTAAGTGCGTTTAATAATTCTTTACTTTCCATATTATTTATCCCTCCATTGTTTTTATATATAATAAACTTATTATTTAAGTTTACTTACTAATTATTTTAACATTTTCAACTCCTAGATCTTCTAGAAGTATTTTTATTAAATCTTCAGCATTTTCTTCTGCTTCTTCAAGTATTCCTTCACTTATTACTTCTTTTTGTGTTTTTTCTTTTTCTACTACTAATACATCATATAATTCATCATAGTTTAATTTGTTAAACAAGCCATTTTTTTCATCAAAAAATGCTACATCTTCTTCAATTATAACATTATCAAGTATCTTTGCTTTTGGCATTATTACTTCCACATTATTGCCTTCTACTTTAATTTTAATATCTTCAAAGTCTACTCCAGCCTTTATATACCCATTATATTTAACTATAAATCTTTTATTTGTAAATGGTATATCAAGTCCACTAAATTGCTTGCTATTTTCATAAGAAACCACATCAGTGTAATTATACTTTATTGTGGAAACTTCTGCTATCTTTTTTACCTGTTGTTCTATATTTTCTGATAAGATTACTGGTTTTTCTTTTCTTTTTATAAAAAACATATTAATTACTACACTTACTACAAGCGCCAAAACAAGTATAAGAAATATCCATTTACTTATACTCTTTTTATTTTTACTATTCATAATTTTATCTCCTTAAATTAAAATGCTGGATTATATGTCCTATATACACTATAAATTAAGACTCCATTTTCTGCTAGTAATTTCGTGAATTTAGGAATATTATCTAATCTTATTTTTACTTTTAATCCATCTTTTTTAAATAAAATATCTTCTTTATTTAAATACTCACATTTGTCTACTAATTCTATAATTTGTAAACTTAATTCTCTACTAGACATATTGCCTAATACATAATACATCTCATATATTGGGTTATTTACTGCATGTAAGTTTATTTTTTCTATTAATAATATATCATTCATATAGATGCTCCTTATTATAATTGGTTATGAGTCCAATATTATTAATACCCATAATAAATTTTAACTAAACCAATTGCTTATCTTTTATATATTCTTTTGAGTACTTAAATAATATATACCCTAATATAAATCCAGCTAACACATCTGTTGGCCAGTGAACACCTAAATATAGCCTACTAAGACCCATACACAATATATAAAGATATCCCAATATATTAATATACTTTTTATTATCTTTGTTGAATATAAAAAGTATAGCTAATATAAAACTCATATTGACCATAGAATGACCACTGGGAAAACTAAGTCCACTATATTCTATTCTAAAATAGTCTATTGGCCTTGTTCTATTAACAATAATTTTTATTATATAATTTATTACTGAAACCCCAAGTGAATTAAATAGAATAAAAATAAAATCATTTTTCCTTTTGCTTTTTCTAAAATATATAAAAAGTAATATCATGCTTATTCCAATAGCTTTATATGATCCTAAAAATGATATTATTTTTGATATGTTTAAAATTAAGTTATTTGTACTTTTATGTAAAATATTTAAAACTTTATAATCAAATAATACTCCTACTTTTGAATTTCTTACTATTGCTGCTAAATATATAACTACCATTAATAAAACTAGATCTATTATTCTATTTTTCTTATTCATATATACTCCTTTTAACTATATATAGCTATTATCAATTGCCAAGCCATTGTTTATTTTACAGAGTTTTCTTTCTATTTTTATAAAAAAAGTGCATCATTAAAAGTAAAACATCTTTTAAGATACACTTTGATTTTTCTAATATAAATATTATCTCTTTGAGAATTGTGGACTTTTTCTCGCTTTTTTAAATCCGTATTTCTTTCTTTCTTTCATTCTTGAATCTCTTGTTAAATGGCCTGCTTTTTTAAGTATAGGTCTTAAATCTTCATCAACTTGTAATAAAGCTCTAGCTATACCGTGTCTAACAGCTCCAGCTTGTCCTGTATATCCTCCACCTTCTACGTTTACCATTACATCATATTTTCCTAATGTTTCTGTAATCATAAGTGGTTCTTTAACAGCAACTATTAATGTATCGTAATTGAAATATTCATCTATATCTCTACCATTTATAACAAATTTACCAGTACCTGGAATTAATCTTACTCTAGCTACTGATGTTTTTCTTCTACCTGTTCCAATATATTGTACTTCAGCCACTTTCAGTCCCCCTTCCATTCATCTATTAAATTTCGTATACTTCTGGTGTTTGAGCTTCATGATTATGTGTATCTCCGCTGTATACTTTTAATTTTTTGCCCATTTGTCTTCCTAATTTATTTTTTGGAAGCATTCCTTTAACAGTTATCTCTATTAATCTTTCTGGATTTTCCTCGATCAATCTTCTATATGATACCCTTTTTATTCCACCTGGGTGTCCTGTGTGATATATATATTCGCCTTGGTCTAATTTCTTTCCAGTTAATTTAACCTTCTCAGCATTTATAACAATCACATAATCACCAGTATCTAAATGTGGTGTATAAATTGGCTTAATTTTTCCAGTTAAAATGTTTACAATTTCAGATGATAATCTACCTAATGAGATTCCTTCTGCGTCTATTACATACCATTTTCTTTCGATTTCATCTACTTTTGGTAAATAACTTTTCATTACATTCCCTCCTTATACCAACAATCTTTATTTATGTGTGAAGTATAAAAAAAGTTTCCGGGCCTTTTTTAAACACTCTTATATATTTTAATATAACAGTATGCTAATGTCAATAGCTTTACTTCATTTTACACATTATTTATATAAATATTTTAATAAATATTATATACTCAATTAATAATAAACTTCCTCTAAATATAATCCATGAGCAGGTGCTGTTATAACACCCTTAGTTCTATCTTTTGCATCTAATATCATTTTTGCATCTATTACATCTATTCTTTTAAGTCCTACAAAAACTAAAGTTCCTACCATTATTCTTATCATATGCCTTAAAAAACTCTTACCTATTATTTCAATTTCAATAAAATCACCTTTTTGAACAATATCTATACTATACACCTCTCGCATAGTTGTGTCCACTATTGATTTTCTTGCCATAAAACTTTTAAAGTCATGGTAACCTACAAAGTATTCACTTGCCTGTTTCATTTTCTCTATATCAAGAGGTTTCTTTATATGAAATGCTAGATTTCTTATTATAGGACTATAATCCTCATTATTATATATTACATATTTATATCTTTTCTTTTTTGCACTAAACCTTGAATGGAAATCTATAGAAACTTCTTCAGATTTTGTAACAAACATATCCATTGGTAATTTAGTATTTATTGCATCTTTAAATTTATCGGGTGGAATTAAACTATTAGTATAAAAGTTCGCTACTTGCCCTTTAGCATGTACTCCCTTATCAGTTCTACCAGAACCTATAAGTAGTACATCTTCTCCTGTGGTCTTTTTAATAGCCTTTGTAAGCTCCTCTTGGACTGTACGATAGTTTTCTTGTATCTGCCACCCTGTATATCCTTTTCCATCATATTCTATTGTAAGCTTGATATTCTTCATTTAAAGCACCTAAATATACCTTAGGGATATCAGGAATGCAAAGAATACTAAACATCCTAAAAATATCATTATATCTGAAGTAGTTAATTCTAATTCATTTAATCTAGTTCTATTATCTCCGCCTCTATAACATCTAGCTTCCATAGCTGTTGCTAAATCATCTGCTCTTCTTAATGAATTAATGAATAAAGGTACTAATAATGGAACTAAATTTTGTGCTCTTTTTAATATATTTCCTGATTCAAAGTCAGCTCCTCTTGCTTTTTGAGCTTTTATTATTTTATCTGTCTCTTCTAAAAGTGTAGGTATAAATCTTAGTGCTATTGTCATCATCATTGCAAGTTCATGGGCAGGAAGACCAATCTTCTTAAATGGTGATAATAGACTCTCTATACCATCAGTTAAAGATATTGGTGACGTTGTAAGAGTTAATATGGATGTTCCTGTTACTAAAAATGCAAGTCTTAATATCATAAATACTGCTGTTGATAAACCTTCCTCTGTTACTGTTAAAGGTCCTAATTCAAATATTACTGTTCCTTTTGTCATGAAGACATTTATAACAAAAGTTATTATCATAATAAATCTTAAAGGCTTTAATCCTTTTAGTATAAACTTAAATGGAACCTTTGAAAGTTTTACAGTTAACATTATAAATGCCAATACAAATATATATGGAAAGAATGAATCTATAAAAAATAAAGAAACAAGATATATTATACTTATTAATATTTTTATTCTTGGATCTAGTTTATGAATTACTGTATCTCCTGGGAAATACTGACCTATTGTTATATCTTTAAGCATTTGCATTACCCCTTAAATATCTGATCATCTCAGTTTTTGCTTCTTCTACAGTAAGTATATCTTCTCTTACATCATTTCCCATGGATTTATATTTCATCATAAATTCTGTAATTTCAGGTACACCTAAACCAATTTCTTTAAGTTTTATTGCTTCTTTAAACACATCTCTTGTTTTTCCATCCATTACAAGTTTTCCATCTTTCATTACAAGTATTCTTTCTACTAATTTTGCAATATCTTCCATACTATGTGATACTAGCACGACAGATATATCAGAATTTAAATATAGATTATATATTTCACTTAAGATTTCTTCTCTTCCTTTTGGATCAAGTCCTGCAGTTGGTTCATCAAGAACTAAAACCTTAGGCTCCATAGCTAAAACTCCTGCTATGGCTACTCTTCTTTTCTGACCGCCACTTAATCTAAAGGGAGATCTATCTTTATATTCCTCAAAGTCTAATCCAACTTTACTCATTGCATCTTTTACTCTTCTATCTACTTCTTCATCTGATAGATTTAAGTTTTTTGGACCAAAGGCAATATCTTTATAAATTGTCTCCTCGAATAATTGGTATTCTGGATATTGAAAAACCAGACCTACCTTTTGCCTTATATCGTTAAGTTTAACTCCACTTTCTACAATATTTATACCATCCACTATTATATCACCAGATGTAGGCATTATAAGTCCATTTAAATGCTGAACTAGCGTGGACTTTCCAGATCCAGTATGACCTATTAAACCTATAAATTCTCTTTTCCCTATATTAAGATTTATATTATCTAGTGCCTTTTTTTCAAAAGGCGTATTTTCATTATATATAAAATTCAAATTTTTTATTTCTATCATAATACTTTAAGCAACTCCTCTACAGATAAGATATCCTGTCTAATATCAAATCCTTCTTTTCTAAGTTCATATGCAAGTTCTGTTGCTTGAGGCACATCAAGTCCTAATTCTTTAACTTTATCTACTTGACTAAATACTTCTCTAGGACTACCTTCCATTACAATCTCGCCTTGATTCATTACAAGTACTCTATCTGCTTGAACTGCCTCATCCATATAATGAGTTATTAATACAATTGTTTTATTCTCAACCTTGTTAAGCTTATTAATAGTCTCCATAACTTCTACTCTACCATTTGGATCTAGCATTGATGTAGGTTCATCAAATACTATACAATCTGGACTCATTGCTAGAATCCCAGCTATAGCTACTCTTTGTTTTTGCCCTCCTGATAGTAAGTGTGGGGCATGTTTTTTATAATCAGACATGTCTACGGTTTCTAAAGACTCATCTACTATTCTTCTTATCTCTTTTGGATCTATTCCTTGATTTTCGGGTCCAAATGCTACATCTTCTTCTACAATAGTTGCTACAATTTGATTATCTGGATTTTGAAATACCATTCCTATTTGTTGTCTTATAGTCCAAATATCTTCTTCAGATTTAGTATTTAATCCTTTTATTAATACATCACCACTTGTAGGTATTAATAAACCATTAAATAATTTTGCAAGAGTAGATTTTCCTGAACCATTATGTCCAAGAATTACTAAAAACTCTCCCTCTTTTACCTCTAGTGATACATCACTAACTGCTTTTTTCTTTTCACCATCTTCAAAAGAGTTATATTCATATGTTACATTTTCTATTTTAATCATATTGTCTTTCATTTTAATTCCTCATTTTCTTTTGTATTAAATATAACATATATACAATAACATATATGTATTAATTAGTGAATAAACATATTTTTAAATACTAAAAAGGGACTAAGTATCACTTAATCCCCACCCTTTATACTAATTCAAGTATTGCCATTTCTGCAGCATCGCCTCTGCGTGGCCCTAATTTTAATACTCTTGTATATCCACCATTTCTATCTGCGTATTTTGGTCCTATTTCTTCAAATAACACAGCTACAGTTTCTTTATCATTTAAAAACTTCATTGCTTGTCTTCTTGAATGTAAATCACCTTTTTTAGCTAAAGTAATCATTTTGTCAGCCATTCTTTGTGTTTCTTTAGCTTTTTGATAAGTTGTTTCAATTCTTTCGGATTGAAACAGTGATATTACTTGGTTTTTTAATAATGATTTTCTATGTCCGCTTTCACGTCCTAGCTTTCTTAATGCTGTCACTTCTATCCCTCCTTAAGACTTATTCGTTAGTCTTCAACTTTTTTCAGACTTAAATCTAATTCAGCAAGTTTTTCTTCTATTTCCTCAAGGGATTTTTTTCCTAAATTTCTAACTTCCATCATATCTTCTGGAGATTTCTGAATTAGTTCATCTACTGTATCTATTCCAGCTCTTTTTAAACAATTGTAACTTCTAACTGATAAGTCTAGTTCTTCAACTGTCATTTCAAGAACTTTTTCTTTTTCGTCTTCTTCTTTTTCAACCATGATTTCTACATCTTGTACATGATCTGTAAGACCTATAAATAAATCAAGATGCTCTTTTAATATTTTTGCACCTAATGAAGTAGCTTCATCAGCACTTAATGTACCATTTGTTTCTACTTCAAAAACTAATCTATCAAAATCTGTAATTTGACCAACTCTAGTATTTTCTACTGTAAAGTTAACCTTTTGAACAGGTGTGAAAGAAGAGTCTACAGGAATTACTCCTACAGCTTGATCTTCTTTTTTATTTTTTTCAGATACTACGTATCCTCTACCTTTTTCAATAACCATTTCCATATATAATCTACCATCTTCATTAACAGTAGCTAGATAATGATCTTTATTAACTATTTCAACATCAAGACCTGTAATAATGTCTCCTGCTGTTACAACTTTTGGTCCTACTACATCTATTAATAGAGTTACAGGTTCATCTGCTTGTACTTTAGCTGCTATTCCTTTGATATTTAATATTATCTCTGGAACATCTTC
>CAYPYI010000003.1:0-240 GCA_964415085.1 uncultured Tissierellaceae bacterium | reverse complement strand
GCTGCTCCTGGTAAAGAAGAAAGTAAAACTCTTCTTAATGAATTTCCAAGTGTAGTTCCGTATCCTCTTTCTAGAGGTTCTACTGCGAACTTACCATATGTTTCATCTTCGCTTAATTCTAATACTTCTATTCTAGGCTTTTCGATTTCTAACATATACACAAACCCTCCTTCTAATCATCTTTATACCACTTACGAGGGTAACTGATCTAACAAATACTATTTTATTTAGAGTATAACT
>CAYPYI010000002.1:17517-77252 GCA_964415085.1 uncultured Tissierellaceae bacterium | reverse complement strand
TAAAAGATCCTAAAGATTTTATGGAAACTTTAAAGATTGATTTCTTTACAGATGAAGTATTTGTATTTACTCCAAATGGAGATGTAATAAATTTACCTATGGGTTCTACTCCGATAGATTTCGCTTATAGAATTCATACTGATGTAGGTAATAGTTGTATAGGTGCTAAGGTAGATGGAAGAATTGTACCTTTAAACTATAAATTAAGAAATGGCAATATTGTAGAGATAATTACGTCTGTAACTAGTAAACCTAGTAAAGATTGGTTAGATATAGTTAAGAGTAATCAGGCTAAAACGAAAATAAGACAATGGTTTAAAGTACAAGATAAAGATGTGAATATCTCAAAAGGAAAGCAAGAATTAGAAAAAGAATTAAAAAAATTAAATATTGATATAGATAAAGATATTAAGCCTAAAAAACTTTTAGAAATAGCAAATATATATGGTGCTAATACTATAGAAGACTTATTTGCAGCAATAGGTTCAAAGAGTATAAAAATTAATCAAGTGGTAACTAAGGTTAATAATGAATTTTTAAAAACGAGTAAAGGGATAAAGACTGCAGACGATGTGGTTAAGGAAAAATTAGAAAAGAAAACACAAGTTGATAAAAGAAGGACTCATAGTGAAGATGGAGTTACAGTTAAAGGACTAGATAATATAAAAATAAGACTTGCTAAATGTTGTAATCCAGTTCCTGGAGATGATATTAAAGGTTTTATAACTATGGGAAGAGGAATTAGTGTTCATAGATCAGACTGTCCTAATATTATTCATATGGACGATCCAAATAGACTTATTGAAGTTCATTGGGAATCGAATGTGAATAAGTCATCTTATGAGGCTGAAATTCAGATAAGAGCTTTTGATAGGTCTGGACTGCTAGCAGAAGTTGCTTTAAAAATAAATGAGGCTGATATTTCATTAACAGCTATAAATAGTAGGCAAGCAAATGATGGACAAGTGTTAATGAATTTAACTGTAAAAATTAATGGATTAGATGAACTTTCAGATATTATTACATCTATTAGAGAGGTAAAAGGAGTAATAGATGTATATAGAATAATTTCATAAAGGAGATTGTAAATGAGAGCAGTGATACAAAGGGTAAAAAATGCCCAAGTTTCTGTAGAAAATAATATAGAAGGTAAGATAGATTACGGTCTTTTAGTGTATCTAGCTATAGGAGATGAAGATACAGATAAAGACCTTGAATATTTGCTAGAAAAGATTGTGAATTTGAGAATATTTCAAGACGAAGATGATAAAATGAATTTATCAGTCAAAGATATCGAAGGTCAAATTTTAATCATTTCACAATTTACTCTTTATGGTGATGTTAGAAAGGGTAGAAGACCTAATTTTATGAAATCAGCAGAGCCTACTATGGCCAAGAAGATGTATGAAGAATTTATAGAAAGAATTAAAAAAGAAAATATAGTAGTTGAAAGTGGTGTATTTGCAGCTGATATGGATGTAACATATACAAATGATGGACCGGTAACTATATTACTAGATAGTGAAAAAACATTTTAATATTAGGAGGAACATAACTTGGAAATAATTAAAATACCACTAGGATCTTTTCAAACGAATTGTTATATAGTTCATAACAATCAAAGTGCAGCTATAATAGATCCTGGTTTTTCTTCAGATACTGTAATTAAGATATTAGAAGATAACAATTTACAACCTGAAAAAATAATATTGACTCATGGGCATGGAGATCATATTGGTGCAGTAAGTGATTTAAAAAATAAATATAATATAAGTGTAATTGCTCATAAAAATGAGAAAGAAATACTAAATAATAGTAAACTAAACTTATCAGAGGTTATGGAAACTGGAGCTATAGAAATAGATGCTGATGAGTATGTTGTAGATGGAGATATAATAGAAATCTCTGATATGGAATTTAAAGTACTATACACACCAGGGCATACAATTGGTGGAATGTGCTTGTATATAGATAAATATTTATTTTCGGGAGATAGTATATTTCAATATTCAATTGGAAGAACTGACTTTCCAACTGGAGATTACGATACACTAATAAATTCAATAAAAACAAAAATATATATTTTACCAGATGAAACTATAATATTATCAGGGCACGGAGAGACTACAAGTGTTGAATTTGAAAAACAATATAATCAATTTGTTAAATAGCTACTTTAAAGTAGCTATTTAACTTTGGAGGATGAAAATGATTTATATATATGCAAATAAAGAAAAATATAAACATGATATTTTTGAAGTTGTTAGAGAAATATCATCAATTAATGATATTACTTTTATTACTAAGCTGTCTGAGTTAGAAAATATTTCTGATTTTGAAATGAAAATATCCTTAGAAGATAAACATGATTATATTTTAGGAACATTATATTACAAAAATCACAAATATGATTGCAAGACAAAATTTAATAAATCTTATGAAAAATACCTTGGAGAAAAAACTGTATATAATAATACCTTTAAAAGAGCTGTTTTAGATTTATTTAAAAATATTAATAATGAGTTCATAAAATGGGGCATACTAACAGGTATAAGACCGATGAAAATTATTCATAATTTATTAGATTGTAATTTAAACTATAGTGATATAAAATTAGTCTTGCAAAAAGAATATTACTTATCAGAAAGAGCAATTGAAGATATGATAGAAATATCAAAAATACAGAGAAAATATGTAAACGTATTAGATAATAATAGGATAAGTTTATATTTAAATATACCATTTTGTCCAACAAAATGCTCATACTGTTCTTTTTCATCATTTGCTATAAAAGATTACAAAATAGTAGAAGACTATATAAATACATTATTGTATGAAATTGAAGAAACGGCGAAAATATGTGCTGGCAAAAAGATAAATACTCTATACATAGGTGGTGGGACGCCAACAGCTATAAAGAAAGAAGATTTATCTTTAATAATTAAACATGTTTTTAAACATTTTAATATAGATGAAAATAGTTTAAATGAGTTTACTGTTGAAGCAGGTAGACCTGACACAATAAGTAAAGATTATTTAATAACTTTAAAAGAATTAGGTGTAAATCGTATAAGTATTAACCCTCAGACTATGAATGATAAGACTTTAGAAAGAATAAAACGAGGGCATGATAAAAATTTAATAATTAAAGCATATAATGTTGCTAAAGATATTCAATTTGATATAATAAATATGGATGTAATACTGGGACTACCGGGTGAAAATTTAATTGACATAAAAAATACAATCGAAGAAGTAACTAAAATGAGTCCTGAGAACCTTACATTACATTCATTAGCTTTAAAAAGAGGTTCTTTATTATCCAATAATGACTATGATAATCAATCAGGTGGAATAAATCAGATTGAATTAAATAGTGTAATTAATCATTACGTACAAACTTCAAATTTGCACCCTTACTATTTATATAGGCAAAAACAATCATTTTTAAATTCTGAAAATATTGGATATTGTAAACCTGGCAAAGAGTCAATTTATAATATTGTGATGATGGAAGAAAGAGAAACAATAATAGGTCTAGGGTTAGGGGCAGTAAGTAAGGTTGTTAATGCTCAAGACAAAAGTGTAACGAGAATTCCAAATTATAAAGGATTAAATGAGTATAACAATAAAGTCGAGGACTTACTTACTAAAAAGAAGAAAGTTGTAAGCAAATTAAAATGAAAGGATGGTATTATTATTATGGATTACGCAAAATTAAGTTTAGAAATGCATGAAAAAAACAAAGGAAAAATTGAGGTAGTTTCAAAAGTAGCAATTAACAATAGCGATGATTTAAGTATGGCTTATTCACCAGGAGTTGCAGAACCATGTAGAGCAATAAATGCAAACACTGAGGATGTTTATAAATATACTGCTAAAGGAAATTTAATAGCGGTAGTATCAGATGGTACAGCTGTTTTAGGTTTAGGAGATATTGGACCAGAAGCTGCAATGCCTGTAATGGAAGGAAAAGCTATATTATTTAAAGAATTTGGTAATGTAGATGCTGTTCCAATTTGTTTAGCAACTAAAGATGTTGATGAAATTGTAGAAACAGTAAAAAGATTAGAGCCTACATTTGGAGGAATAAACTTAGAAGATATATCAGCGCCAAGATGTTTTGAAATAGAAAGAAGATTAAAAGAAGAAACACAAATTCCAATTTTCCATGATGACCAACATGGTACAGCTATAGTTACAAGTGCTGGACTAATTAATGCTTTAAAAATAGTTGACAAAAAGATGGAAGATATTAAAGTTGTAATAAACGGTAGTGGAGCTGCAGGTGGAGCAATAGTAAGAATGTTATTAGGATTAGGTGTAAAAAATGTATTAATGTGTGATAGTAAAGGTATAATTTACAAAGGATCACCAACTAATAACTGGTATAAAGAAGAATTAGCAGAACTTACTAATAAAGACCAAGTACAAGGTACATTACAAGATGCAGTTAAAGATGCAGACGTATTTATAGGTGTTTCAGTAGCTAATGTTTTAACTAAAGAAATGGTTAAAACTATGAATGTTGATCCTATAATATTTGCAATGGCTAATCCAAACCCAGAAATAATGCCAGAAGATGCTAAAGAAGCAGGTGCTAAAGTTGTTGGTACAGGTAGATCAGATTATCCTAACCAAGTAAATAATATATTAGCATTCCCAGGTTTATTCAGAGGTGCTTTAGACGTTAGAGCTAAAGGTATTAGCAATGGAATGAATATAGCTGCAGCATATGCAATTGCAGAAGCAGTTACCGATGAACAATTAAGCGCAGACTTTGTAATACCAAATGCATTAGATAAAACTGTTGCTAAAAAAGTAGCAGAAGCAGTTTCAAAAGCAGCAAGAGAAGAAGGTTTAGCAAGAATCTAATTAAACTTTGAGGTAAATTAAATAAATCAAAAGTTAGGACCTCTTGTCCATTAATTGCGATAAGAGGTCTACTTTATTAAGGAGGATTAATACTTATGGTTGAATCAATGGGAAACCTAAGAAGGACTAATATGTGTGGAGATTTAAAAGAAGATAATATTGGTCAAGAAGTAGTTTTGATGGGATGGGTACAAAAAGAAAGAAATTTAGGATCTTTAATATTTGTTGATTTAAGAGATACAAAAGGTATTTGTCAAATTGTATTTGATGATACTATTTCACAAGAACTTTTTGATAAAGCTACAAATTTAAAATCCGAATATGTAGTAGCAGTTAGAGGTGTTGTAAGAGAAAGGCAATCTAAAAACCCAGATATACCAACTGGAAATATAGAAGTATTAGCAAATGAACTTAAAATATTAAATAAGGCAAAGACACCAGCTATATACGTAAAAGATGATGACAATGTCTCAGAAAATATGAAGCTTAAATATAGATATTTAGACTTAAGAAAACCTTCAATGCAAGAAAAACTTAAAATAAGATCAAAAACAATGAAGATAACTAGGAACTTTTTTTATGATAATGATTTTACTGAAGTAGAAACACCAATGCTTGGAAAACCAACACCAGAGGGTGCAAGAGACTATTTAGTTCCAAGTAGAGTAAATCCAGGTAAATTTTATGCATTGCCACAATCTCCTCAGCTTATGAAACAATTATTGATGGTTTCAGGAATGGATAGATATTTCCAAATTGCTAAATGTTTTAGAGATGAAGATTTAAGAGCAAACAGACAGCCAGAATTTACTCAAATAGATGTTGAAATGTCTTTTGTTGACGTGGATGATATAATTGAATTAAATGAACAATATTTATACACTATATTTAAAGAATTAAAAGGAATAGAAATAGATCTTCCTATTAGACGAATGACATATAAAGATGCTATGGAAAGATTTGGTTCAGATAAACCTGATTTAAGATTTGGATATGAAATAATAGATATTAGTAATTGTGTTAAGGACTCTGACTTTAAAGTGTTTAGTGGTACCATTGAAAATGGTGGAACTGTTAGAGGAATTAATATAGAAGGAAAAGAAAGTGAATTTTCTAGAAAAGATATTACTAATTTAGAGAAATTTATAAAAGATTTTGATGCAAAAGGTTTAGCTTGGATAAAAATTACAGAAGAAGGAATAAATTCTCCAATAGCAAAATTCTTAACAGAAGATGAAATTAATTCAATAGTAAAAACTATGGATGCAAAAGAAGGTGACCTATTATTATTTGTTGCTGATAAAGAAAAAGTAGTATTAAATAGTTTAGGAAATTTAAGAAGAAAAGTTGCTAGAGAATTAGATATTATTGATAAAGATGAGATAAATTTAGTATGGATTACTGAGTTCCCATTATTTGAATATGATGAAGATGAAGAAAGATATGTTGCTGTTCATCATCCATTTACTTCTCCAATGGAAGAAGACTTAGAATATTTAGAAACAGAACCAGAAAAAGTACGTGCTAAAGCTTATGATATAGTAATAAATGGAGATGAACTTGGTGGGGGAAGTATTAGAATAAGCAACCCTGAAATGCAAAGTACAATGTTTAAGGCATTAGGATTTAGCGAAGAAGATGCAGAGGATAAATTTGGTTTCTTATTAGAGGCATTTAAATATGGAACACCTCCTCATGGTGGAATAGCTTATGGACTAGACAGACTTGTTATGATATTGAGTAATACTGAGAATATTAGAGATGTAATAGCATTCCCAAAAACTCAATCAGCTACATGCTTAATGACAGAAGCCCCAATAAGTTTAGACCAAGAACAATTAAAAGAAACACATATTAAGGTGGATATACAAAAAAATGAACAATAGATTTGAAAGAACTGAGTATTTAATTGGTTCTGAAGAAATAGATAAATTAAGAAAATCTAAAGTAGCAGTATTTGGAATCGGCGGTGTCGGTTCTTTTGCTGCTGAAGCTTTAGTAAGAAGTGGGATAGGTAGTATTACCCTAATAGATTATGATATAATAGATATAAGTAATATTAATAGACAGATACATGCTACAGATGATACTGTTGGACTTTTAAAGACTGAGGTTATGAAGCAAAGGCTTTTAAGTATTAATCCGGAATTAATAGTTACTACTGAAAATATTAAATTTTCAAAAGAAACACTTGATTTAATAGAATTTACTAACTATGATTATATAGTGGATGCAATAGATATGATAAGCTCTAAACTCTTATTAATAGAGACGGCAAAGAGTTTTAATATCCCTATAATTAGTGCAATGGGTGCAGGTAATAAGTTAGATCCTACTAAACTAACAGTTGGAGATATTTATTCGACTGAATATTGCCCTTTAGCTAGAGTAATGAGAAGAGAGCTAAAGAAGAGAAATATAGATAGTTTGAAAGTAGTTTGGTCTAAAGAAATTAGCAAGAAAATTAATCTTCAAAAAGAAGATAAAAGAAAAGCAATTCCTACTAGTGCTATTTTTGTACCTGCAACTTCAGGACTTATTATAGCAAGTGAAATTGTAAGAGATTTAGTGCAATTGGAGGTGTAAAGTATATGGAACAAGTAGGTTTAGTTACAAAAGTGGATGGTTCAAAAATGCAACTTGAGGTAAGAAGAATATCAGGTTGTGGTGGTGGATGTAGCTCTTGTAGTTCAAGTTGTGACACTCCAGGACACATGGTTATTCTACCAAATGATTTAAATGCAAAAGTAGGAGATTTAGTTGAGATTAAAGGTAACAGTAAAAACTTATTAAAGTTTACTGCGATTGTTTATATAATTCCACTAATATTCTTTATAGCTGGAACAGCTCTAAGTACTGTTTTATTAAAAGAAAAAATGGCCGATAATTATGAATTAGCTAGTTTTGGATTAGGAATTCTTAGTATGGCATTATCTTTTATCATTATTAGACAATTTGATAAAAAAGTTGGAACGAAGGGTAATGAAGCTTTAACAGCGACTAAGATATTATAGGAGGTAATAATATTGGATGATAAAGCAGCAATTATCAGAAGGTTAAGAAGAGTAGAAGGACAGATTAAGGGTATCGCAAAGATGGTTGAGGAAGAGAAGTTTTGTGGAGATGTTCTTGTACAAATTGCAGCAGCCAGAGCTGCCTTAAATAGTGCTGGAGGACTAATATTAGAAAATTATATGAAAGTTTGTTTAGATGGATATGTTGATGGAGATTTACAACATGAAGATTTAGATGAATTAATAGAAATATTATTAAAATATTCAAAGCAAAATTAACTGACTAGTCAGTTAATTTTCTTTTTAATGATTTTGAATATTCCATAAATACAGATGCAAATATAACTCCGATAGCAATAGCTGCAGCAACGAATAGAGTTTCAGCTCCAGATCTTATGGCAGTTTGATAATCTTTTTGAATTAAATATAGCATCGTATAATAAGTTCCAGCACCAGGTACCAAAGGGGTAATCCCAGGTATAATAAAAACTGTTGCTGGTTTTTTTAATTTTATTGCAAATATTTCACCAAGCATACCAATAACAAAAGATGCTATAAAAGTTCCAAAAACTTTTTGATCGAAATATATAGTGAATATGTATGAAACCATCCATCCTATAGCACCAACTAATCCTGATGGAAAAATTGATTTTTTAGGTACGTTAAATAAAATTGAAAAACCTAATGTGGCAAAAAATCCTAAAATTAATTGAAAAATGATATCCACTTATATTACCCCCTGAGAATGTAAATTAACAATAACCCCAACTCCAAAAGCTATTGCAAGAGCTGTGAATATTGCTTCCATACCTTTAGATAAGCCTGAAAGTGAATCTCCAGACATTGTATCTCTAATAGCATTTGTAAATGCTACACCAGGGACTAAATACATTATTGCACCAATTATAATTTTATCTACATCCTGTCCAATCCCCAATTTAACAGTGATATAAGAAAATACTGATGCAAGCAGTGCGCAAATAAAGTTTGTAACAAAAAAAGTTACCGGTAACTTAACTAACCTAACATAAAACACAATAGTTAGTGCACTGGCAATAAATGAAGCTATAAAATCATAGAAGTTTCCACCAAACATCATAGTAAAGGCTCCACCGCAAATAGCTCCAAAGAAAATTTTGGATTTTGATGAGAAAACATGAATATCTTTAACATTTTCTATAACTTCAAGTCCTTCATCTATAGATATGTTTTCTACTTGAAAATCTCTAGAAAATTGATTTATGTAACTAATTTTATCAAGGTTTGTTGCCTCACCAGATACTCTTCTAAAATCTGTATATACATTGCCTTCAAACTCCACAGCAATTAATATAACAGTTTGAGTTACAAATGATTCGCTTCTAGTAATATTTTCTCTAGAATTACATATTCTTATCATCGTATCCTCGATACGATATGTTTCAGCACCACTTTTTAGAAGTTCGTGCCCGGCATTTAAAGCAAGGATCATTAATTTCTTAACTTCATGCTTATTTTTTACAATAAAATGATTCACTTTTACACCTCGTTACTTATATTTTAAAATATGTTATAATTAATTAGTAATAATGTAATTATACAAAATAACTATAAAATAAACAATGTATTAATTAAATAAATAAATCAGGAAGGAATAAAATGGTGAATAAATGGAACTTAAAAATATAAATGAAACTAGAAATATTATCGAAAAAGTAGAACCGTATTCTATAGCAGAAGAGTTAAACTTTGAAGTCGGTGATAGACTAGTTAGTATCAATGATGAAATAGTAAAAGATATTATAGATTACAAATATTTAATAAATGATGACTATATTGTAGTCAGAATTGAAAAGCAAAACAAAGATATATATGATTTTGAGATTGAAAAGGATTATAATGAAGATTTGGGAATTCTTTTTACAAACCCATTAATAGATAAAGCTAAAAGATGCAGCAACAAATGTATATTCTGCTTTATTGATCAGTTACCTCCAAATATGAGAGATACACTTTATTTTAAAGATGATGACTCAAGACTTTCATTTTTACAAGGTAATTTCATCACTCTAACTAATATGAGAGATGATGAAATAGATAGAATAATAAAATATAGATTAAGTCCAATAAATATTTCTGTTCATACAACAAATCCAGAACTTAGAGTTCAGATGCTAAATAATAAAAAAGCAGGAAGAATAATGGAAATTCTAGAAAGATTTCATGAAGTAAATTTAGAAGTAAATTGTCAGATTGTATTAGTACCAGGTGTAAATGATGGAAAAGAACTTGAAAGAACGATTTCGGACTTATCAAGACTACATCCTACAATTGGTTCGGTTGCTGTAGTACCAATTGGGGTAACTAAATATAGAGAGGGTTTAACACATGTAAAAACTTTTGATAAAGATATGTCTACTTCTCTAATTGAAGATATCACTAAAATTCAAAATGAATTATTAGAAAATATTGGAACAAGATTTGTATTCCTATCAGATGAATTTTATGCACTTTCTGGTAAAGATTTATTGTCTTATGATGAATATGAAGGATTTAGACAATATGAAAATGGTGTTGGAATGATGAAGCTATTTGAGGTAGAAGTAGACGAATATTTAGAAAAACTTGGCAATTATAAATTAAATAGTTTAAGAAAAATTATACTACCTACAGGAGTTTTAGCATATGAATTTATGAATAAAATTGCAAGAAAGATTGAAAATAATATTTCGAATGTAGAAATTCAAGTAGTAAAAGTGTATAATGATTTTTTTGGACATACAATTACTGTAGCAGGACTTTTAACAGGAAATGATATAATTAGTCAGTTGATGGGGATAAGTGGAGATGCTATACTTATTTCTAAGTCAATGTTAAAAGCTGATGAAGACATATTTTTAGATGATGTTACTTTAGAGGAATTTGAAACAAGAGTAAACAAAAAAGTTATTGTTACTGAAGTTGATGGTGAAGAATTTATAAAAAATATAATAAATAATGAAGAGGTGAGATAATTGAAAAGAGCAATAGTAGGGATAGTTGGTAGGCCAAATGTAGGTAAATCAACATTATTCAATAGATTAGCAGGCAGTAGAATTGCAATTACAGAAGATACTCCAGGAGTAACAAGAGATAGGATTTATGCAGAAGCTGAGTGGTTAAACACGCACTTTACAATAATTGATACAGGAGGGCTAGATCCTTTTGACGAAGATATCATAATGACAAACATTAAACGACAAGCTCAAGTTGCTATAGACACAGCAGATGTAATTTTATTTGTAGTTGATGGTAGAGAGGGACTTACTAATACTGATAGAGAAATTGGAGATCTATTAAGAAGATCTGGTAAACAAATTATCGTGGTTTCAAATAGAGTTGATGGTAAAGAAGTACCTGATGAAGTATTTGAATTTTATGAATTAGGACTAGGAACACCAATGCCAATATCAGCCTCACAAGGTCTTGGTATAGGAGACTTATTAGACGAGATAATAAGAAACTTCCCTGAAGATGTAAATACAGAGGAAGAAGAAGATATAATAAAAGTATCATTTATTGGAAAACCAAATGTAGGAAAGAGCTCAATGATAAATAAAATCTTAGGCGAAGAAAGAGTTATTGTTACTAATATTCCAGGAACAACTAGAGATTCAATTGATAGTTACTTTGATTTTAAAGATAAAAGATACATGTTTATTGATACTGCAGGATTAAGAAGAAAAAGAAGTATATATGAGAATGTTGAAAGATATTCTGTAGTTAGAACTTTAGCAGCTGTTGACCGTTCAGATGTTTGTATCTTGGTTATAGATGCTACTGAAGGAGTAACTGAACAAGATACTAAAATAGCAGGCTATGCTCATGAGCAAGGCAAGGCTATTATAATAGCAGTTAATAAATGGGATTTAATTGAAAAGGAAAATAAAACTCATAGAGAATTTGAAAAAAATATTAGAGAAAATTTAAGTTTCATTCTTTATGCACCAGTTATATTTGTATCAGCTAAAACTGGACAAAGAGTAGATAATTTACTAGAAATGGTTAATACTGTATTTGAAAACTATAACTTAAGGATTAGTACAGGTGTGTTAAATGATATAGTTAATAGGGCGATTATGATGAATCAACCACCTTCAGATAAAGGTAGAAGATGTAAAATTTATTATGCATCTCAAGTATCAGTAAGACCACCAAAATTTGTCTTCTTTGTAAAAAATAAAGAACTTATGCATTTTTCATATCAAAGATATTTAGAAAATCAAATAAGAGAACATTTTGGATTTGAAGGAGTACCATTAGTTTTTGAATTCTCAGAAAAGAGGGGCGAAGACTAATGTATCTATTAGTTGGGGTAATAGGTTACTTGATAGGATGTTTTTCATCAGCTTATGTAGTAGGAAAAATGACAAATCAAATAGACATAAGAGAGCATGGTAGCGGTAATTCTGGTACTACTAATGCTCTAAGAGTGATGGGAAAGAAAGCAGCTGTAATAACATTTTTGTGTGATGTTTTAAAAGGTGTTATTGCAGCATTAATAGGTAGATATATTCTAGGAGATATAGGACAAGTAATAGGCGGGTTATGCGCAGTCATAGGTCATAACTGGCCAATGTTTTTGAGTTTTAAAGGTGGAAAAGGTGTAGCTACATCATTAGGGGTTTTAATAACTATTAATCCCTTAATTGTATTAACTTGTGTAATTATTGGACTAATAATTGCTCTAGTTACTAATTATGTTTCTGTTGGGTCTTTAAGTTTTCTAGGATCTTTTCCTATAATATATTACATAAAAAATTACAAACAAATAGAAGATGTTAAATGTTATTTTTTACTTAGTGTTGTATTTTTCTTATTAGGGGTAATAAGACATAAAGAAAACATTAAAAGATTAATTAATAAAACGGAGAATAAATTTAGAAAATAAGTAAAGGGTGATATATATGGAAGGTATAAGTATAGGTGTATTAGGTGGCGGAAGTTGGGGAACAGCTTTAGCTATACTACTTGCAGATAAAGGTTATAAAACAGTAATATGGTCTAGAAATAAAGAACAAGTTGAAGATATGAATGCTACAAGAATGAATAATAAGTACTTACCAGATGTTACTTTTCCTGAAATGTTGGAAGTTACTAATAATATTGAAGATGCTATAAAAAATAGAAAAGTTATATTATTATCAGTTCCTACACATAGCATAAGACAAGTTTTAGATGATAATAAACATATTATTAATAGCAATCAAATAATAGTAAATGTTGCAAAGGGGATTGAGAATGACACTTTAAAAAGAGTTTCGGAAATAGTTGATGAGATTCTTCCGAATAATAAGTATGTAATGTTATCAGGACCATCTCACGCAGAAGAAGTTGCAGTACATATACCAACAACTGTTGTTTCATCTTCTAGATGTAAAGCAACGGCAGAATATATACAAGATGTATTTATGACATCTAATTTTAGGGTATATACTAATCCAGATGTTATAGGTGTAGAACTTGGTGGTGCACTTAAAAATATAATTGCACTTGCAGCTGGGATTACAGATGGATTAGAATATGGAGATAACACTAAAGCTGCTCTAATGACTAGAGGAACGTTTGAAATTGCTAGACTAGGCGTAGCATTAGGAGCTGATAAAAGTACCTTCTCAGGGCTGTCAGGAGTCGGAGACTTGATAGTAACATGTACAAGTATGCATAGTAGAAATAGAAGAGCAGGCATATTAATAGGACAAGGGAAAACAGTAGAAGAAGCAACTAAGGAAGTTGGTATGGTAGTAGAAGGAATAAAAACAACTAAGTCAGCTTATAAACTTGCTGAGAAATATAATATAGAAATGCCAATTACAAATGAACTTTATAAAGTATTATATGAGGGATCAGATGTATATGAGGCAGTTAATAATCTTATGGGAAGACCAAAGAAACATGAGACAGAAAGTATATCTTAGTAATATAGTATATATTTAAGTTACCATTAGTTTAAATCAAAATAGTTATATGCTATAATATACTAAGATAGATAATTAGGAGGTATATATGTGTTTATGGCTATCTTAAGGATATCTGTGACATTATTTATCATTAGTTTTGTAGCATATAGCTTAATTGTTATCAAAGAAAAATATTTTTTAAAACAAAACATGATAGTTTTAGATAGTAAGCATTTAAAGCAAGAAGATATTAATGAAACAGATATTAATGAATTTGTATTTCAAGGTGTAGAAACAAGATCAGGTGATGAAGTTAGAGTAGTTACTGATGCTAAGGAATATGAAGGAATGTTAATAGGATTGAAATTTGATGAAGAATCTATTCATATTTTAACTTATAGAAATGAAATAGAGAAAATAAAATTAGGAAAAATAAAAGATTTCAGTATGTTAAATAAATACGGGAGTTTCTTTTAGAATGTAGGTGAAAACATGTCTTATGAAGATAGGAAAAAACAAAGATACAGAAGAAAAAAAATTAGAGAAATAACGGTGTTATTAATAATAGCATATTTTATCCTAAGGGCAATACCAAGCTTCTCAGGAGTATCGGTTAAGACTATTTTACCTCAAGAGGAGACAGTTTCAAAAGATACTAGGTTGGAAGCGGTTATAATAAAAAATGAAGAAGTTTATGAAATAGATGGAGAACTAAGTGATGAAGCAAAAATTAATGAAGGAAGTAGAGTGCCTGTTGGGTATAAGATAAATAGCCCGAATTTAAGTGCTGAATTAAATAAAAAGCGTAATCAAATAAGATTGATAGATGAAGCAATATCTATAAAAAGTTTATCAGAAGAACAAAAACAACAAATAATAAATAATAATAAGAATATTAGCCATGAGAAAGATGCAATATGTGAAGCTATACAAGAAAATTTAGATGAATTTGGGAAAGTAAAAGACTTAAAAAAAGCATTAAAGTCTACTGAAGAGAAGATTGTGAATTTAAATCCAAATAATGAATATTTAAAGCATGAGGTAGGATATTTAACATCAATAAAAAATCAAGTTCAAGAAGAAATAAATAATAATATTATTTCTTATTCAACTACAAAATCGGGCCTTATCTCTTATAGAATTGATGGTTATGAGGATAAGTTAAAACCTATAAATTTCGAAGAATATTCATATGATGCATTATCTAGTCTTGATAGAAATATTGAACCTAGATCAGGATTTAGAATAATAGATAACTTCTATTGGTATACAGCCTTAATTGTAGATGACTTTGAAGCATTAGATAATCCTGAAGACAATACTTTATTAAGTATGAAAATAAATAATAGTGATACAGAGTTAACTGGTAAGATTATGGCGGTTAATAAAAATGATAATAAAGGTGTTATTATAGTTAGATTTAATAATTACTTGGAGGAGTTTTACAATGAAAGATTTGTTATTTCAAGAATTATTAAATCTAAGGAAAATGCTTATAAAATACCTTCCAGAACAATATTTGAAAAAGATGGTATAAATGGTGTTTTTATAAAAGAGTTTAGTGGTATAGTAAAATATAGGCCTGTTGAAATTCTGAAAATAGAAGGTGATTTTTCTTATGTTTCAAAAGGTGATAATGGATATATCACACTGAATAAAGATGAAAATATAAGAACAATCGATTTATATGATGAAATTTTATTAAATCCTTCAAGTGTAGAAGAGGGTCAAATAATTAATTAGGAGGCATTATGAAGTATTTAAAAGAAAACTTAGAAGAATTAATTTTAGATATTGAAGAAAGTGCTAAAAAAGTAGGAAAGACAAAAGAAGATATAAAATTAGTAGGTGTAACTAAAACTATTGATTTAGATGTAATTGAAGAAGCAATAAGATTAGGTCTTACTGATATTGGCGAAAATAGGGTCCAAGAATTAACAGATAAAATGGATAATATTAATGAAGATGTAAACTTTCATATGATAGGACATTTACAAAGTAATAAAGTAAAAGATATTATAGGAAGAGTAGAATTAATACATTCTTTAGATAGAAAATCATTAGCAAAAGAAATAAATAAAAGAGCAAAACAAAATGATATATCTGTAGATGCATTAATACAAGTCAACATATCAGGAGAAGAAAGTAAATTTGGTTTAGAGCCAAAAGATGTAAAAAAATTTATAGAAGATATAGAAAAATATGGTAATATAAATATAAGAGGACTTATGACAATTGCTCCTCATACAAATGATGAAAAAGTAATAAGAGAAACTTTTAGTGGGTTAAGAAAGCTATCAGAAGATATTGAAAAGTCAAATTATAAAAATGTTAGCATGGATTACTTATCAATGGGCATGACAAATGATTATAAAATAGCTATTGAAGAGGGAGCTAATATTATTAGAGTTGGTAGAAAGATATTTGGTGATAGGGAATATTAGGAGGTTACTATGGCGAAATTTATGGATAAATTTAAATATTTTATAGGAATTGACGATTATGAAGATGAAGATGAATATTTTGAAGAATATGAAGATGTAGAATTAATAGAAGGTGGGGGTGCTAATATGTATGATACTAGCAGTAGTGGAGGCACTAATAAGAATGTAAATAATGTAGTTAGCATACATACAAATGATATGAATATGAAAATAGTTATACATGAACCTCAAAGTTATGATGAGGCACCAAAAATAGTAGATGATTTAAAAAAGAAGAAGGTAGCAGTTGTAAACTTTGAAAGTTTAGATTTGAACTTAAAAAGACAAATTTTTGACTTTGTTAGCGGGGCTTTGTATTCCATGGAAGGAAAAATTCAAAAGGTAACTACAGATATTTTTATAGTTGCACCTAAATCAGTACAAATTGATGGATTAAAAGACGAATTAAAAGACAAGGGTATATTTACCTGGTAGAAAAAGAGGTGGTTTATATTAATAATTTAGTTTATGCTTTAAATTCTTTAAAGAATTTAATAGAAGCATTACTATTTATAAGACTGTTATTATCTTATATAAACTATAATTTCACCTCATTTATTGGAAATATAATTTATGAACTTACAGAACCAATTTTATCTTTAGCGAGAAATTTAATAGATAAACTAGGTATTAATTTTGGCATGTTTGATTTTTCTTATATATTTGCATTTTTGATATTAAGAATAATCTACATTGCCATTTTATATTTAATTGGCGTGATGTAATTGATAGACAAAGATCTATATATAAACCATATAAATGATGATGAAAAAATTATAAAGATGAAACAAGTTTTAGATAAAATTGAGATAGTATTAAAAAATCATATTGTCGAATATACAGATTTTTTTGATCCTTATGAGATTTCCTTAGCAGTTTCTATATTAAATAGATTTCAGGAAATAAGTTATATAATATCAGGTGGATATGAATCTAGTGAAAGAAGCATATTAATAATTTTTCCCGAATATATGTATCAAGGTGATATTGATTTGAACTTGAAATTTTTGGAAATTAATGGAAATGTTAGTAATTTAAGGCATCCAGATTTTTTAGGAGCAATCTTAAACTTAGGAATAACTAGAGATAAAGTTGGAGATATTTTAATAGATAATGATAAGGCAGTTGTAGTTGCCAGATCAGAAATATCTGATTTTTTATATTATAATTTAGAAAAAATATCAAATATCAATGTTAAAGTTAATTATATTAGTGAAATAAATATTAATATAGAGGAAGAATATGAAGAAATTAAAGTGTTTTTAAATTCTTTAAGATTAGATAGTGTTATAAGTAGTGCATATAATATATCCAGAAAAGATAGCAGTAATATAATCTTGAGCAATAAAGTTAAGGTTAACTGGCAGAGTATTGACAAAGTATCTTATGAAATAAATAAAAATGATTTAATATCAACAAGAGGTTTTGGTAGAGTGCGAGTATATGACATTATAGGTAAATCCAGAAAAGATAAATTAATTGTTGTATTAAGAAAATTATTATAATGGAGTGGGTTATATGATAACACCTTTAGATATTCAAAATCAGGAATTTAAGAAAACGATTTTAGGTTATAAAGCAGATAGCGTTGATGAGTATCTTGATATGGTCATGGAAGATTATAGTACATTACATATTGAGAATAAAGAATATAAGGCTAGGATAAATGTCTTACAAGAACAAGTAGAAAAATATAAAGATATAGAAAATAGCCTGAAAGATGCTGTCTTAGTAGCTCAAACAACTGGAGAAGATTTAATTAAAAGCGCTGAAAAAAAGGCTGAAAATATTATTGAAAGTGCAAATTTGGAAAGAGAAGAAATACTAAAGAATACAGAAAAAGAAGTTGGAAATTTAAAAGAAGAATATGAAATATTAAGAAAGGAAGTCTATATTTTCAAAACAAGATTTGAATCATTCCTTAAGTCGCAACTTATGACTATAGAAGACTTTATGAAAGATATAGATTAGAACTTCTCTAAATGAGAAGTTTTCTTTTTTACAATGTGGTTAGGGGGAAAAAAATGGTACTGTTTTTAACGATTTTAACAGTATTAATAGATCAGCTTACAAAATTACAAGCTGTAAAATATTTAAAAGGTAGAGGACCTTATAAAATCATTGATAATTTTTTTAGTTTATACTATATAGAAAACAGAGGTGCAGCTTTTGGAATACTTCAAGAAAAAAGATTATTATTTTTGGTTTTAACAACTATAGTGATAATTAGACTGACAATTTTTATTTATAGAAATTACTCGAAGTTAGATGGATTTACAAAGGTGGCACTAGGATTACTTATAGGTGGAGCTATAGGAAATTTAATCGATAGATATAGATTAGGTTATGTAATAGATTTTTTAAGCTTTAAGTTAATAACGGACTATAGTTTTCCTGTATTTAACTTAGCAGATGTATTTATTGTTATAAGTACAATAATGATAGCACTGATAGTTATATTTGAAGAACCAAGTATAAGGTGATAATTTGAAATATATAATTGATGAAAATAATAAAAATAAAAGAATAGATAAATATTTAGTAAGTAAAAGTAATAAATATTCTAGAACCAATATTCAAAAATTTATTAATGAGGGAAAAATTTTAGTAAATGAAAATATCGTTAAGCCAAACTATTTATTACAAATTAATGATGTTATAAAAATATCAGAAGATGATTTAGAAGAAAAAATAGAAATTATCCCTAATAATTTGAATGTAGAGATAATATATCAAGACGAACACATTGCAGTTATTAATAAGCCTGTTGATATGATTGTTCATCCAAGTAATAGAAATGAATCAGATACACTAGTAAATTCGTTGAAATATCAGCTGAATTCTTTATCTTCAGTTGGAGAAGATTTTAGGCCAGGAATAGTTCATAGACTTGATAAAGATACATCCGGGATAATGATTATAGCAAAAAGTGATGAAGCTTATATAAATTTAATAGAGCAGTTTAAAGAGAAAAAGGTTAGACGGTTTTATATGGCAGTAGTACGAGGATATTTAAATGAAAAAGAAGCTAGAATAGACTTACCAATAGGTAGGGATACAAGAAATAGAACTAAAATGGCAGTAACTAAAATTAACAGTAAAGAAGCCATAACTTTATATAAAGTTATTTATGAAAACAATAATTACTCTTTTCTTGATATTGAACTTCTAACAGGAAGGATGCATCAAATAAGAGTTCATATGTCGTATTTTAATCATCCGGTTGTTGGTGATGAGAAATATTCTGATAACTATGAAAATGTAAAATATCAGTTACTACATGCATATAAGATTAATTTCAACCATCCAGTAACTGGAATAAATATGACTTTTGAAACAGAAATACCTGAAAGAATAAATAATTTTCTAAAAGGAGTGCTAAACTATGAATATAAAAGCTAATATTTTAAGTGATAAAGATATACAAAGAGCAACAACTCGAATATCACATGAGATTCTTGAAAAGAATAAAGGTATTGAAGATGTTGTTTTAGTTGGTATTAAAACACGTGGTGTACCATTTGCTAAAAGAATTCAGAAAAAAATTGAGGAAATAGAAGATTACATAGTACCAGTTTATGAACTAGATATAACTTTGTATAGAGATGATTTAAGTGAAATAAGTGATAATCCAGTAATAAATGAAGAATTTAAAGATAGTATAGAAGATAAAGTAGTAGTACTTGTTGATGATGTATTATATACAGGCAGAACTGTAAGAGCAGCTTTAGATGCATTAAGAGGAAAAGGTAGAGCTAAAAAAGTTCAATTAGCAGTTCTTATAGATAGAGGTCATAGGGAGCTACCAATTAGACCTGATTTTATAGGAAAGAATATGCCAACAGCTAAAGATGAGATAGTTATGGTTCAGTTTAAAGAAATTGATGGAGAAGATAGAGTTGTTATAAGAGAATAGAAAATAGCTGTATAGAATTAATTCTATACAGCTATTTTTATATTGATGATTTTGGATTAACTGAAACCGTATTAAATTCATTATAAAAAACCATTCCAGGTTTTGCACCTTTTGCTTTATTAACATGTTTTTTCTCAGTATAATCTACGTTTATATTTTTAGAATTTCTAGCTTTACTGTAGTAAGCTGCAAGACTAGCAGCTTCAACTATAGTGTTTTGCGGTATATCATCACCAGTTGCTTTTCTTATAATTACATGACTACCAGGTATATTTTGAACATGCAGCCATAAATCATCTTTATTTGCAAATTTTAAAGTCAATTCATCATTTTGTTTATTGTTTTTACCAACATAAATATCATATCCATCAGATGACTTAAAATGTAATGGATCACTTTTTATTATTGCTTTTTTCTTATTATTTTTAAGATTCTTTTTAATGTAACCCTCATCTACAAGTTCTGATTCTATTATTTCAAGATCTTTAACATCTTCACAGTTATTTATTGAAACTAGAAGTGACTCTAAATAATCAATTTCATTTTTAGTAATAGGTATTTGCTTCTTTAAAAGTATCTCAGCATTTTTAAGTTTTGAAAATTGCTTATAATATTTATTAGCATTTTGTGGGGCTGATAGTTTTTTATTTAAAGGAATCTCTATCTTAGCCATATTTTCATCATAAAAGTTATCAAGTATAACACTTTCTTCATTTCCAACAATATTATGATAGTTGGCAGCTATTAAATCTGCATATATCTTATAAATATCACGATTTTTACTTTCTATATATTCTTCTTTTTGTTTATTTAGTTTATTAATAGATCTTTCTAAATTATTTTCAACAATTTTTTTTATATGATTTGATTTTTGTTGGATTCTATTATCTCTATCCTTTTTCGTAAAGGAATAATCAATTACATCAGATATAGAATCTAAGTTAAATTTATTAAAATTATCTTTAGACTTTAGCTCTATACAATAAAAAGAAACTATACTGTTATTAGAATCAGTATAATAAACAGGAGAATAATTATTATCCCTAATTATATCTGATAAATACATAAGATTATTAAATAGAGTTTTAATATCTTCTTCTTCTAAATCTATAGTTTTAGTTTTATTTTTTAAATTGGATATAAATACAATTTCTTTACTAATTAAAGGGCTAAGTCCTAAAAAACTAGTATAGAAGAATTTATATAGTTCTATATCAGTAGATGTGATAGTATTATAAAAGGTGTTATAATCTATATCAAAAATACTAAGTTTATCTTGTATTGGTGGTAAGGTATAATTAAGTCCGGGTAAAACTTGCCTTACTCGTGATATATCCTCGGTTACCCTAACAATAGAGTCAATTATCCTATTCGTATCTTTATTAAAAAGTATTATATTACTATGTCTTCCCATAATTTCTATAGCTAGAGTTAACGTATTATCATTTCCTAATTCATCTAAACTAGATATGTCAATAAACACAACCCTATCATTCTCATATTGTCTTATATCAAGAATCCTCCCACTAGTTAGATGTTTTCTTAAAAGCATACAAAACATAGGCGGATTTTGTGGGTTATCCTTAACGCTTGTTGTTAAATGAAATCGTGGATTATTACTACTTGCAGATATAAGTAGTTGATAATTATTACGATTACTGTATATATTAAGTATTAGCTCATCTTTTTCTGTTTGGTATATTTTATTTATTCTACCTGAGAGTAGCTTTTCTTTTAATTCATGTACTACTGATCTTGTTACTATTCCATCAAATGCCATCTAAATCCCTCCAGTAAAAGAATTATATCATTTTATGTAAGCTTTATAAAGAAAGAGTTGTTAATTAATATTTACATACTATGGTGTTTAAAATTTATATAAGATATAATGATAATAGTCAAAGGAGTGATTTTATGATAAGTAGCATGACAGGATACGGAAAAGGCGAATCAAGAAATAAGTATTACAACTTTAAAATAGAAATAAAGTCAGTTAATCATAGATATAAAAATATATCTATAAAATTACCACACCATTTAAACCACTTAGAAGATAATATAAAAAATATTATTGAGCAAAGAATCAATCGTGGAAGCATAGATGTGTATGTAAATCTAGAGTATTTAGATGAGTCATTAATTGATGTGGATGTGGATTTACCACTTGCTAAGTCATATCAAAAAGCGTTAGAGGAAATAAATACTAGTTTAAATTTGCAGGATAAGATAACTATTAACCACATAATAGCTATGAGGGATGTTATAAAAACAGAAAAGAAAGATGTAGAAGATGAAGAGATAATATCTCCACTAACTATAGCTACAAATCAGGCAGTAGATGAATTGATTAAGATGAGAGAAATTGAAGGAGAAAGGTTAAAATTAGATATGTTAAATAAACTTACAGAGATTGAAAATTATGTTGTAAGAATAAAAGACTTATCTCCTATAATAATAAATGATTATAAAGAAAAATTAAGACAAAATATAAGTGAAATTCTTACAGAGAATATTCCTGTTGATGAGGAAAGATTATTAAATGAGGTAGCTTATTTTGTAGATAAGGCTAGTGTGGATGAAGAACTAGTTAGACTTAATAGTCATATTTGTCAGTTTAGAGAAATACTAAATAATGAGGATGTAGTTGGAAGGAAGCTAGACTTTTTAATACAAGAAATAAATAGAGAAATAAACACCATAGGAAGCAAATCAAGCAATTATGAAATATCAAATAATGTAGTAAATATGAAAGCTGAATTAGAAAAAATAAGAGAACAAGTACAAAATATAGAATAATTTAAAAGAACTAGGGGGACTAGCATGAATAACAGATTAGTTAGTATAGGGTTTGGGAATATAATCTCTTCAAATAGGGTTATATCAATCGTAAATCCAGAATCAGCACCTATTAAGAGACTGGTTCAAGAAAACAGAGAAAAAGGAATGCTAATAGATGCTACTTGTGGAAGAAGGACTAGAGCAGTTATAATTATGGATAGTAACCATGTTATACTTACAGCTTTACAACCTGAAACAATAGGAAGTAGATTAAATAATATAGAAGATGATAAGGTAAAGGGTGAGTAAGATGTCAGAGGGATTTTTATTAGTAGTTTCAGGACCATCAGGATCTGGCAAGGGAACTGTTTGTAAGGAGCTATTAGAAAATATAGATGGATTAGTATTTTCTGTATCAGCTACAACAAGATCTCCTAGACCTGGAGAAATTCATGGAGAGAATTATTTCTTTTTAGATAAAGATGAATTTGCAACTAAAATTGAAAATAATGAATTTTTAGAATATGCAAATGTTCATACAAACTACTATGGAACTCCAAAGGATTTTGTTATTGAAAAAGTAGAAAATGGCAAAATAGTACTTCTTGAAATTGATGTTCAAGGAGCTATGCAAGTAATGGAAAGATTTGAAAATGTAGTTAGTGTATTTTTATTACCACCTAACTTAGAAGAGTTAGAACATAGACTTAGAAATAGAAATACAGAAAGTAATGAAGACATTTCTATTAGACTTGCAAATGCAAAACAAGAAATAGATTTAGTTGAAAAATATGATTACTATGTAATTAATGATAAGATTGAGTTAGCAGTTGATAGAATTAACTCAATTATAAAATCAGAAAAACTGAAAGTTAAGAGAAATAAAAATATAAAAGAGGAAATTTTGAAAGGAAGATAATATTATGTTAAATCCATCATTTGATCATGTATTAAAAAAAGGAGATAGTAAATATACATTAGTAATGTTAGCATCAAAAAGAGCAAGACAATTAGTAGATAATGCAGAACCTTTAGTAAAAACTGAATCTACAAAACCTGTATCGATAGCAATAGAAGAGATAGTTGCAGGAGAGATTACTTATACTATAGGACATAAAACAGATGCAGAATTAGAACTTGATGCACATAACAAAAATTTAGAGTTAGAAAGAGCCAATAACAATAATAATAGAGAAGAATAGGTGAGATTATGTTAAAGGGAAAAACTATTATTTTAGGTGTTACGGGAGGAATTGCAGCATACAAGTCATGTGATTTAGTTAGTAGATTAAAAAAACAAAATGCCAATGTTGAAGTTATTATGACTGAAGCTAGCATGGAGTTTGTTAAACCACTTACATTTCAAACTATGTCAAATAATCCTGTTCATTATAGTATGTTTAATGAAATAGATAAATTTGATGTTGAACATATATCCTTAGCTAAAAAAGCTGACATGATAGTAATAGCTCCTGCAACAGCCAATACTATAGGCAAGATTGCTAATGGTATAGCAGATAATTTATTAACAACCGTAGTAATGGCAACTAAATCTAAAGTATTAATAGCACCTGCTATGAATACACAGATGTATAATAATATTATAACTCAGGAAAATATGAAAAAATTAGAAAATCTAGGATATGATTTCATATCACCAAGTATAGGAAGACTTGCTTGTGGAGATTATGGTGCTGGGAAGATGAGCGAACCTCAAGATATATTAGAATATATTATGGATTATTTTACAGAAAAGGATTTAGAAGGTAAAAAAATAGTAATAACTGCCGGACCTACAAGAGAAGCTATAGATCCAGTAAGATTTTTATCCAATCACTCCACAGGGAAAATGGGATATGCATTAGCTAATGAAGCTAGAAAAAGGGGAGCAGATGTTACTTTAATTTCAGGGCCTACCCAGTTAGAAGTGCCAAAAGGTGTGGATTTAATAGAAGTTGAATCTACAATAGATATGTTTGATGCTGTGGGAAAATATTTCGATGATTGTGATATATTAATTAAATCTGCAGCACCATCTGATTATAAACCAGTAGAATATAGTGATATTAAGATAAAGAAAAAAGATGATGAAGCTGAAAGCTTAAATATAAAGTTAACTAGAAATCCAGATATATTAAAATTTTATGGAAACAATAAAGAAAATCAGGTAGTTATAGGTTTTGCAGCAGAGACTAATGATCTGTATGATAACGCTAAGTCTAAGGTTGAGAAAAAGAATTTAGATTTCATAGTTGCAAATGATGTAACTAGAGAGGGTGCAGGCTTTAAAACTGACACAAATATAGTTTCTATAATAGATAACAAAGGAAACACTACAGATTATCCAATTATGGATAAGCTAGATTTAGCTAATATTATATTAGATAAAGCATTAGAAATTATAAAATAAAAGCTAATCTTAGCTTTTATTTTTTTAGGAGGTGATATATTGTCATTTAAATATGCTCAAATACTAACAGATAATAGGGCTATTGAGTTAGATAGACTATTTACATATATAATTCCTGATAACTTTAAAAACTCTCTAGAGATTGGTATGAGAGTTTTAATTCCATTTGGTAGAAACAATAGACCAATTAAGGGGTTAGTTATAGATATATTAGATAAATATGATGGGACTTTCAAATTAAAAGAAATAGTAGATGTAATTGATGAAGAGAGTATAATATCAGAGGAACTAATTGCCTTAAGTAAGTGGATTAAGGATTATTATATTTCATCTTTTTTAAGTTCTATTTCTCTAGTTCTTCCACCAGGAGATTATAAAGATGTTATTTATTATTTTGAGATTAAAGATTTAAAATATAATCCTAAGAATTTAGATGAGACTATGTTACTTGAGTTTATTAAAAGTAATAAATATAGCACTTTAGAAATACTAAAAGAAAAATTGAAAATAAATCATATAAATCATATTGTCAAGGATTTAAAGGAAAGAAATATTATATCTACTAAAGTAGATATAAAAACTAGAGTGTCAGAAAAAAGAATTAAATATATTAAAATTAATGATAATATATCGGAAGAAGAAATAAATTTAAAAGTAAAATCAGCACCAAAACAAAAAGAGATTATTAAAATTTTAAGGGAAAATTCTGACGGTTTAGCTTTGAGTGAGTTATTAAAAATAGCCAATACTTCAAATTCAGTTACAAATAGTATGTTGAAAAAAGGTATTATATTATCATTTGAAGAGATAGTTGAAAGGAAAGCTATAAGTAAAGAAATAAAAAAATATAATAAACATATACTAAATGAAGAGCAAAAACATGTTTACAATACTATAACTAATGATTTTGATAATGATAAACACAATAAATTTTTAATACATGGAATAACAGGAAGTGGGAAGACTGAAATATATTTGCATCTTGTGGAGAAAATGATGCAAGAGGAAAAGCAATCTATTATATTAGTACCTGAAATATCATTAACTCCCCAAACTATAGACAGATTTGTAGGAAGGTTTGGAGATAATGTAGCAATTTTACACAGTAAATTATCAGATGGAGAAAGATTTGATCAATGGAAAAAGATAAAGAATAATGAAGTAAGTATAGTAATAGGAGCAAGATCTGCAATATTTGCCCCTTTTAATAATCTTGGTTTAATAATTATAGATGAAGAACATGAAGATAGTTATAAATCAGGACAAAATCCTAAATATGACACAATAGAGGTAGCAGAAAAAAGAACTGATATGAATGATTCACTACTAGTATTAGGCACAGCAACACCTTCAATTAATACGTACTTTAAAGCAACTAATAACAATGAATATAAAGTTTTAAGCCTTACAAAAAGAGCAGCAAATGCTATTCTACCTGATGTTGAGGTTGTTGATATGAGGTTAGAATTAGAAAAAGGAAACAAATCAATATACTCTGAATCTTTGTATAATGAAATGGTAAAAGCTTTAGATAATAAAAAACAGATTATATTATTTTTAAATAGGAGAGGTTTTTCTACATTTGTTTCTTGTAGAGAATGTGGCTATGTTGTTCAATGTGATAAGTGTGATATATCAATGACTTATCATAGAAATATTAATAAATTGAGATGTCATTATTGCGGTGAAACAAAAGAAATTCCTAAAACTTGCCCAGAATGTGGAAGTAAGTATATAAAATATTTTGGAATAGGAACTCAAAAAGTAGAACAAATAACTAAAGCACAATTTCCAAATGCAAGAGTAGCAAGACTTGATGCAGATACAACACAAGCTAAAAATGCGTATGAAAATATACTGAGCAAAATGAAGAACAAAGAAATTGATATATTAGTTGGTACGCAGATGATAGCCAAGGGACTAGATTTTGAAGATGTTTCTTTAGTTGGAATAATAGCTGCGGATACTAGTTTAAATATTCCTAATTATAATTCTAGTGAAAAAACTTTTCAGCTTGTAACACAAGTTTCAGGAAGAGCTGGTAGAGGAGACTATCCAGGAAAAGTTATTTTGCAAACATATGAGCCTGATCATTATAGCTTACAATATGCTAAAGAACATGATTTTTTAGGCTTTTATGAAGATGAAATAGAAGTAAGGAATATGCAGTTATATCCACCATTTATAAAGTTAATTAATATAATAATAAATGGAGAGGAAATAAATAAGGTAATTAATAACTCTACAAAGATTTATAATATACTGGGAAGTGAGATATACCATCTTTATAAAGATGATTTTTATAAATATATAATTGGTCCAAGTCCAGCGCCGTTAGAACGAATAAAAAATAAATATAGATATCAAATTATTGTAAAGGTTATGGACTCCGACTTTGAGCAAATAAAAAATATATTGGATAGAATGATTTTTGAAAATAGATTTAACCTTGATTTTCAAGCGATTAGCTTAAATATTGAAATTAATCCAAGTAATATATTATAATATTAATATTAGAATAAATATAAAAGGGTATACATAATATGTAATATGTATATTGAGGAGGTATAAATATGGCATTAAGGAATATTAGAATAGATGATGATCCAATTTTAAGAGAGGTTTCAAAACCTGTAAGGAAAATAACACCAAGAATACTAGAACTTTTAGACGATATGTTAGATACGATGTATGATGCTCAAGGTGTAGGATTAGCAGCACCACAAGTAGGCATACTTAGAAGAGTTGTAGTTGTTGATATAGGTGAAGGTCCTATTAAGATGATAAATCCAGAAATACTTGCAAAAGAAGGCTCAGACATAGCGGCTGAAGGCTGTCTTTCTGTACCAAATCTTGCAGGAACAGTTGATAGGCCAACCAATGTAAAAGCAAAATATACTGATGTTGATGGAGAAGAAGTTATAATTGATGCTCAAGGTTTTTTAGCAAGAGCAATTTGTCATGAATTAGATCATTTAGATGGTATATTGTATACAGATAAAGTTATAGAATATTTAGATCTTGACGATGAAGAATATGAAGAAGAATGTGAGGGATAAAGAATGGATATAATATTTGCTGGGACACCAGATTTTTCAGTCCCAATTCTAGAATCCTTACACAAAGAAGGATATAATATAAAAATGGTTATTACGCAGCAGGATAGACCAAAGGGTAGAGGGAAACAAATGCAACCTACACCAGTAAAGGAAAAAGCTTTAGAACTTGGTTTAGAAGTATATCAACCTAAAAATATTAATAGTAGAGAATCTCTAGATAAGATAAAAGAAGCTAATCCAGAAGTTATTGTTGTAGTAGCTTATGGACAAATTTTTAAAACAGAAATTTTAAATTTACCAAAATATGGATGTATAAATATTCATGCATCAATATTACCTAAATATAGAGGTGCAGCACCAATTAATTGGGTTCTTATAAATGGTGAGAAAGAAACTGGAGTAACTATAATGCAAATGGAAGAAGGATTAGATTCTGGAGATATGTATTATAAAAAAAGAATAGATATAAAACCAGAAGATGATGCTTTTACAATACATGATAAGTTATCGATTTTAGGTGCAGAGGCTATTGTTGAATCTTTAGATAAGATAGTTATAAAAGAACTTGAAGGTGAAGAACAAGACCATTCTTTATCAACATATGCGCCTATGCTTAGTAGGGATACTGGAAAAATAGATTGGAATAAAAAGAATTTTGAAATCGTAAATCTGATTCGTGGAGTTAAAGGATGGCCAAGTGCAACAACATATTATGAAGATGAAAAAATTAAAATCCATCTTGCTAAAACTATAGATGAAGATTATTCAGATATACCTGGAGAAATTATTAAAGTTGATGATGACGGTGTTTTGGTACAAACTGGAAAAGGCTCAATCTTAATTGAAGAGTTACAATTTCCAAATAAGAGAAAAATGAATGTTAGTGAATATATACAAGGAAATGAAATAAAAGAAAAAACAGTTTTAACAAATTAGCTAGGGGTGATTAAATGTTATATTATGGACCAACTTGGTGGATCTTTGTATTACCAGCTGTACTTTTTGCAACTTACGCTCAAGCAAAAGTGACATCAGCTTATAATAAATATTCACAAGTAAGTAATGAAACAGGCTTAACAGGACATGATGTTGCAAGAATGATTTTAGATAGAAATGGACTAACAGATGTTAAAATTCAAAGGGGTCAAGGTCAGCTTACAGACCATTATGATCCAAGAAGTAGAATTATTAGATTATCTCCAGCTGTATATAGTGGAACTACAGTTGCTTCAATGAGTATTGCGGCTCATGAAGTAGGACACGCTATACAACATGCTCAAGGATATATACCACTTAAACTAAGAAGTGCTATAGTACCACTTGCGAATATTGGTTCAAGATTATCATTTGTATTTATTATGATGGGAATACTATTTCAAAACTCATTTGTAAATATAGGTATAATTATGTTTTTAATGTCAGTTATATTTCAAGTGGTTACATTACCAGTTGAATTTAATGCAAGCTCTAGAGCTTTAAGTGAGCTGGAACAAGGAATTGCTCCAGCAACAAAGATAAGTCAATCTAAGCAGGTGTTACAAGCTGCAGCGTTAACTTATGTAGCAGCCACATTAGTAGCCATAGGAGAATTATTAAGATTACTTGCAATAACTAGTAATCAAAGAAATAGAAGAGATTAAATACGTTTAAAGCTAAAGATAGATGTTCTATTTTTAGCTTTTTTCATTAATATTATGGATATTAATAAAAAAGTCATTTGAAATTAATAAACTATTAATAAATGATTGGTATAATTTTTTTAATATTCCTAATTTATGGTATAATATAAGGAATAAGAAATGATAGAGGTGTAAATGTGATAGAAGATTTAAATAGCATGTCTTTAGAAGAATTAGAAAAGTTTTTTCAAGAAATTGGTGAAAAAAAATTTAGAGCCAAACAATTATTTTCTTATTTCCATGAACAAAATGGAAATGATATAGATGAACTTTCCGTATTTTCTAAAGAATTAAGAAATAAAATCAAAAAGATAGATAAGATAAATAGAGTGGAAATTCAAGAAAGATTTGATTCCAAACTTGATGCAACAAAGAAATATTTATTTTTATTAGAAGATAACAATATTATTGAAGGAGTTTTCATGGAGTATCCCCATGGCAATTCAGTATGTATTTCAACACAGGTAGGATGTAGAATGGGATGTAAATTTTGTGCATCTACTAAAGATGGCTTGATTAGAAACTTAAAACCTTCAGAGATGTTAAGTCAAATATATTTAATGGAAAAAGACTTAGGTGTTAAAATTTCAAATATAGTATTAATGGGAAGTGGGGAACCACTGGATAATTATGATAATGTATTAAGATTTTTAAATTTGATACATGATGAAAAAGGTCATAATATAAGTTATAGGAATATAACATTATCAACTTGTGGTATTGTTCCAAAGATATATGACTTAGCTGAGGAAAATATTCCTATAACATTATCTATTTCACTACATTCACCAGTAGATAGTTATAGATCTGATATAATGCCAATAGGGAAAAAATATTCAATAGATGATATAATAAAAGCTTGTAAGTTTTATGAAGATAAAACAAAGAGAAGAATTACATTTGAATATACACTTATTAAAGATGTTAATGACTCTAAGGAGGATGCAGTTAAATTGAAAGAATTAACTAGAGGTTTAAATTCTCATGTCAATTTAATTTCACTAAATCCAATAAAAGAGTATAATGAGGAAAGACCTGAAAAATCCGAGGTTTATAAATTTCAAGAAAAATTAGAAAAATTAGGAGTAAATGCAACTGTAAGAGGTGAGAAAGGTTTAGATATATCTGCTTCTTGTGGACAGTTAAGAAGAGATTATTTAGATAAATAATGATACAAAAGAGGTGAGAGAATGATAGCAGAAGGATTATCAGATATTGGAATAGTAAGAAATAGTAATCAAGACTCATTTTATGTATCAGATAATAAGGCGATGCCATTATTTATCTTAGCAGATGGTATGGGTGGTTATAGTGGCGGTGAATATGCAAGTCAAACAGCCGTTGATACTGTGGTAAAAATATTTAAAGAAAATTATAAAAAAATTGAAAAAGATACAGATGTCATTAATTTAATTGAAGAATCTATAAATAAATCTAATAGCTCAATACACAGTAGGTCTTTAAGTGAGGAAAACTTAAAAGGGATGGGAACAACTTTAATTGTTCTGTATATATTTGCCGGACACCTATATATAGGTCATGTTGGAGATAGTAGGCTTTACTATATAGATGACAGCATTACACAACTAACTGATGATCACTCTTTAGTTAATGAGTTAATTAAGAATGGTGAAATTAGTAAAGAAGAAGCTAGAAATCATCCGCAAAAGAATCTGATTACTAGAGCTGTTGGAACAAACTATATAGTCAAACCGGACATATTAAGATATAATTATACTCCAAATGACTATGTACTTATATGCAGTGATGGACTAGTAAATATGGTGTGTGAGGAAGAAATTTATAAGATTATAAAAAGTAGTGAAAATTTAAAAAATATAAATAAATTACTGATAGAAGAAGCTAATAACAATGGTGGTAAAGATAATATTACTACGATAGTAATTAAATTATAGTGTGAGGTGAAACAATGATAGGAAAAATTCTAGGCAATAGATATGAAGTTTTAGAAAAAATTGGCGAAGGTGGAATGGCCAAAGTATATAAAGCTAAATGTCATTTGTTAAATAGATATGTAGCAGTAAAAGTCCTAAAGGATGAATTTTCTAATGATGAAGAGTTTGTAAAAAAATTTAGAAGAGAGTCTCAAGCAGCAGCAAGTTTAACTCATCCAAATATATTAAATATTTATGATGTTGGTACAGAAATTATAGATGATAAGCCTGTTCATTACATTGTTATGGAGTATATTGATGGAGTAACACTTAAGGATTATATAAAAGAAAAAGGAAAGTTATCAGAAAATGAAACTATTCAAAAAGCTTTACAAATAGCTGAAGCTTTAAAAGATGCACATGATAATAAAATTGTTCATAGGGATATAAAACCACAAAATATCATGATTACTGAGGATGATAGAGTTAAAGTTACAGATTTTGGTATTGCTAGAGCTGCAACATCAGCAACTGTAACAGCGACATCAAATGCTCTTGGCTCAGTTCATTATATATCTCCAGAACAAGCTAGAGGCGGATATACAGATGAAAAATCTGATATTTATTCTTTAGGGATAGTTATGTTTGAGATGGTAACAGGAAAGCTTCCATTTAATGGTGACACTCCAATAGCAATTGCTTTAAAACATATTCAAGATGATATGCCAAAACCTAGCGAATTTAACCCTGAAATTTCAAGCAAACTAGAAAATATAATATTAAATTGTGTTGCTAAAAAGCAAGATAATAGATATGACTCTATTAATGATGTTATTAGGGATTTAAAAGGACTTATGTTTAATGAAAATACTATTGTAAATATAAAAGAAAAAGAAAAAAATGATGAGTTTGCAACTCAGATAATTCCAAATATAGAAGAAAAAACTTTAAAAGAAAGGTCTGAAGAAGCTGTGCCAAAGAAAAAGAAAAAAAGTGGTAAAAATAGTTTCAGAACCACTATAATGGCAATTTTACTAGCTTTTATAGTAGTATCTGCATCATTTTTCCTAGTTGTTAAATTTAAATTGAATAGTGATAAACCAAAAGAAATAAAACTTCCTAATTTTGTGGGAATGAATATAGATAAGGCTGAAGAGCTAGCAAAGGATAAAAATTTAAATATAGCAATTAAAGACACTTTATCAGATAGTAAGTATGAAGATGGAGAAATTATAAAACAACTTACAGATGAAGGCATGAAAGTAAAAGAAGGATTCACTGTAGAAGTAATAGTTAATAAAGAAGCAGAAATGATTAAGGTGCCAAGTGTTGTAAGTAAAAGTTTATTGGAAGCAGAACAAATTTTAAGGGATGCGGGCTTAGTAGCAGATGTTGTATATAAACCATCTGATGCAACTCAAGAAGACTATGTTTTAAATCAAGAACCTGCAGCTTATACATTTTTAGAACCAGGGTCTGTAGTAAAGGTAATAGTTAGTGAAGGTAAGGAAGAGGAAAAAGTTATTATGCCTAAAGTAACAGATATGACTGTAGAGGAAGCAAAACAAGCTCTTAAAAATTTAGGCTTAACAGTAGAAGTAACAGAAGAATTTAGTAATGATTTTGATGCTGGAAAGATAATGTGGCAATCATTTAAACAAGGTGTAGAACTTGAAAAAGGAAGTAGTGTTCAACTGTATGTAAGTAAGGGACCAAAAAATACAGAAGAACCAACAACACCACAAGCTCCTGAATCATCAGAAGAAACTAGTTTTAATATAGCTGTTACACCTTTTACAGATAGAGAGGAAACAGTGATAGTTATTAACAGAAAACAAGATGGACATGTATCTCAAGTATATAATAAAACTCATAAAGCTGCAGAAGGTGAAATAAGCATACCTGTTAGAGGCAAAAAGGGTGCAGAATTTGAAGTTTTATTCGATGATATATATCAATTTACAAGAGTGATGGATTAATGGTGGTTATATGAAGAGTAATTTAAATGATGAAAAATTAATAACTGATGGCATAATCACAAAGGGAATAGGTGGATTTTACTATGTGAAGACAGAATTTGGTGTATTTGAAAGTAGAGCAAGAGGTGTATTTCGTGAAGAAAAGTTAACTCCAATTGTTGGTGATAAAGTTCAAATTAGAGTTAGTAATGAAGATGAAACAGGTTATATATTAAAAATATATGATAGATCTAGTGAACTACTACGTCCAAGTGTATCTAATGTTACAAAATCCATAATAGTTATGAGTGTAAAAGACCCTGAAATTAATTTGTGGTTATTAGACAAATTTACCTTAATGAGTGAATATGAAGGATTAGAAACGATTATTTGTATTAATAAAGTTGACTTAGATCCATTAAAGAGTGAAGAAATAGCTAATATATATAAACACGCAGGTTATAGAGTAATAATGGCAAGCAGCAAAGATGATATAGGTATAGATTTAATTAAAGAGGAATTAAAAGACAATATTACCGTTTTATCTGGTCCTTCTGGTGCAGGTAAGTCATCTATACTTAATAAAATTTATCCGAAATTTGATTTGGAGGTTGGTGAGGTTAGTAATAAAACTAAAAGAGGAAAACACACAACTAGACATGTTGAATTATTAGAGGTAGATAAGGGTTCTTATGTATTGGATACACCAGGCTTTAGTTCATTAAGACTTGATTTTATAGAAGATGAATCTGAAGTAAGAGAGTACTTTAAAGAAATAGATAAATATGGAGAAGATTGTAAATTTTTAAGTTGTTTACATGATAAAGAACCAGGATGTAATGTTAAAGAGAATGTTTTAAAAGGAAATATTGAAAAAACACGATATGAAAATTATATTTCTATAATGGAAGAAGTAAAAAAATCAAGGAGGTACTAGAATGGCATTATTATCACCATCATTATTGTCAGCAAATTTTGCAAACTTAGAAGAAGAAATAAAAAAAATAGAAAAGGGTGGCGCTGATTATATCCATTTAGATGTTATGGATGGGAAATATGTTCCTAATATATCTTTTGGTATGCCTGTAATAAAAAGTATCAAAGAGGTAACTGAATTACCTTTTGATGTACACTTAATGATAGAAAATCCAGAAAATTATGTTGAAGATTTTTATAAAGCAGGTGCAGATATAATAACTGTGCACTATGAAGCAACAACACATGTTCATAGAACAATTCAACTTATAAAGTCTTTTGGAATAAAAGCTGGAATCTCATTGAATCCAGGAACTAGTGAAGATGTTCTTAAGTATATTATAGATGATTTAGATTTGATTTTAGTTATGAGTGTTAATCCGGGCTTTGGTGGTCAATCATTTATACCATCATCACATGAGAAAATTAGAAATATTCGAAGGATGATAGATGAGTCTAATAGAGATATTTTACTTGAGGTAGATGGTGGAATAAAATTATCCAATGTAAAAGAGGTTATAAATAGTGGAGCTAATATGGTTGTTGTTGGCAGTGATATTTATAAAGCAGAAGATGTTGTTGGACAGACTAAGAAGTTTAAAAGTTTAATTGAATAGAATATATATATATGTTACTATTGAGTTACAGATGAATATAAGCACTGGGGGAGCGAAAGCTGAGATAGATTTGTATCTAGACCCTTATAACTTGAACTAGATAATACTAGCGTAAGGAAGTGTAGAAATGATAATCCATTACTACTAGCATGCGCTTGTGGGAATGGATATTTTTTTGGGGAGGAATAAAATGAATAATAATAAGAGTGTTAATGTAAGGATGCTGGTAGAAGGTGGAATAATGATAGCACTGGCTATGGTACTTAGTCAGTTTCCTATATATCAAGCACCACAAGGTGGATCAGTAACAGCAGGAAGTATGGTTCCAATTATGATATTTGCAATAAGATGGGGTGTAACTCCAGGAATTGGAGTAGGAGCTTTATATGGCTTGTTACACTTTATATTTAAACCATATTTTTTAAATTTTGCGCAATTTTTATTTGATTATATAATACCTTTTGGAGCATTAGGACTAGCAGGTCTTGTTTCAAATTTTGTAAAAAAAGGTCATAAAAATGCATATTTTGCTATAATTTTAAGTTCCACTATAGCAGTATTAATAAGAATGGCATCACATGTAGCTTCAGGAGCAATATTCTTTAAAGAATATGCAGGAGCACAAAATCCATGGATATATTCTATTATATATAATGGAACTTATTTAATTCCGGAATTAATATTAACAATAATTGTTTTAGTGTTGATATGGAAGCCTATTCAAAATTCAGGGATAAATGATTAGTTATGAAAATTTTAGTAATATCTAGTGGACAAATAAAAGATTATAGTGAGCTTATACAACTAACAAATTCCAGTGATTATATTATCTGTGCAGATGGTGGACTAGATCATTTGTTAAAAATTAAGGAAAAACCAGACATAGTTGTAGGAGATCTAGACTCAATAACTACAGAAGGTATAAAATATATACATGATAATAGTATAGAAACTATGAAATTTCCTGCGAGGAAAAACATGACAGATACAGAATTAGCTGTAGACTTAGCAATAAGTAAGAAAGCTACATGTATAACTTTAGTTGGTGTTACGGGAAGTAGAATAGATCATAGCCTTGCAAATATATTATTATTAAGACATATTAAAAATGTAGGTATAGATTGTAGGATAATAGATAATAATAATGTAGTCTATTATACAAAGGATAAACTTAAAATAAATAAAAAAGAAGACAGTTACTTATCCGTAGTTCCATTAACATTAGATGGGGCCATAGTAACTTTAAAGAATGTAGCATATCCTTTGGATAAACACTTAATAGAATATGGATCTACTCTTGGAATAAGTAATGAGATTGAAGATGAATTTGCTGATATACAAATCCATAAAGGTGAGGTATTAGTAATTGTTTCTAAAGATTAAAAGAATTAAAAGAAGCTACCATAAAATGGTAGCTTTTTTTAATAGCAATTATAATGCTCTTTCAACTTTTCCTGATCTAAGACATCTCGTACAAACGTCGATTCTTTTTGTTGATCCGTCTACAACAGCCCTTACTCTTCTTAAGTTAGGCTTCCAAGTACGTTTATTCTTTATATTTGAAAAAGTAACCTTGTTTCCTGATATATTTCCTTTACCACAAACTTCACATCCTCTTGCCATGAAAAGCACCTCCTTAACACATAAAAAAATCATTCTTAATACTCATTAATCTCTTTATAAGTATATCATTAATTCAATAATAACATACTCTATAGTACCACATCATATACCTATTTTGCAACCATAAAATTTATATTAATATTTATCTGTATTGAACAAAACCTTTGTATAATGTAATATAATGATATATAATATTAGTATAAAGGAGGAGATTATCTATGCCAACGAAAGTTAAAACAGAACTTGGAGATATTAATATTTCGGAAAATGTTATAGCTACAATAGCAGGAGTGTCTGCAATGGAGAGCTATGGGATAGTAGGTATGGCAGCTAAGAACGCAACAGATGGTTTTTTTGAGTTGCTTAAATGGGACTCTTTAACAAAAGGTATAAAAGTATATACTAAAGAGAATAAATTGATTATCGATTTACATGTTATATTAGAGTATGGAGTAAAAATATCTGTAGTAGCAGATAATATAATAGATAGAGTGAAGTTTAATGTGGAAAAATTAACAGGACAACAAGTAGATAAAATAAACGTATTGGTTCAAGGAATACGAGTAGGAAAATAGTTTAAGGAGGTACTGAACTTGATTATAGAAAGAGTAGATGCTGCATTATTAAAAAAAGCATTAAAAGGAGCAGCAGGATTATTAGAAGCTAATAAGGAGGAAGTAAACGCCTTAAATGTTTTCCCGGTTCCAGATGGAGATACAGGTACTAATATGTCTTTAACGTTTAAATCTGCAGCTAAAGAAGGTTTAAGTGTTAATGATGATGATGCATACTTAATTGCATTAGCTATGAGTAAAGGATCTTTGATGGGTGCAAGAGGAAACTCAGGTGTTATACTATCACAATTATGTAGAGGATTTGCTGAAGGATTAAAGGGTCAAAAAGAAATCAATGTCGAAACACTTGCATTAGCATTTAAAAAAGCATCAGATATGGCTTACCAAGCTGTTATGAAACCAACTGAAGGTACAATACTTACAGTGGCAAGAGAGTGTGGAGATTTTGCTATAAATATAAGTAGACAAGAAACAGATATTTTAAGATTTTTGGAAAGAGTTATAGAGCATGGAAATATCACTTTAGATAAAACACCAGATATGCTACCAGTTTTAAAACAAGCAGGTGTAGTTGATGCTGGTGGAAAAGGTCTTATGTACATTATAACAGGAGGCTATAATGCTTTAGCTGGTGTTGAGCAATACGAGGGTGAATCTATAGATACAACTCAAAAAACTAAATCACAAAGACAACACATAGATACAGATGATATAGAATTTGGTTATTGTACGGAGTTTATGATTAATACTGATTATAGTGATATAGAATCACTAAGAGAAGAATTAGCTGTAAATGCAGACTCATTATTAGTAGTTGGTGGGGATGGAATAATAAAAGTTCATATTCATACAAATAATCCAGGAAAAGTTATGGAAAGAGCCCTAGAACTTGGAGAGTTATCTGATATTAAAATTGATAATATGAGATATCAACATGAAGAAGTTTTATTAAAAGATGAACTTAATCAATTAAGAGAATCTGATGAGAAAAAAGAAGAAAAATTAGAAGCTACAAAAGAATATTCTTTTGTTTCGATTTCCACAGGTAAAGGAATTGACAAAATGTTTGAAGAATTTAGTGTAGATAAAATTGTTTCTGGCGGACAAACTATGAATCCAAGTACAGAGGATATTTTAAAGGCAATAGAATCTACTGAAGGTAAGAATGTATTTATTCTTCCAAATAATAAAAATATTATATGGGCTGCTGATCAAACTAAAGAATTAAGTGATAGAAATGTTATTGTTGTACCAACAACAAGTATCCCTGAAGGTGTAGGTGCTTTAATAGCATTTGATGAAAGTTTATCACCTGAAGAAAATCTTGAAAATATGGTTGAATATATAAATCATACTAAAACTGGAGAAATAACTTTTGCTGTTAGAGATACAGAAGTAAATGGTAAAAAAATTAAAAAAGATAACATTATTGGACTATCACAAGGAGAAATAGTTTCAGTAGGAACGGATTTAGAAGAAATTGCTCTTGAATTAGTAGATGAAATGATGGATGAAGACAAATCAATACTAACTGTATTTTATGGTGAAGATGTAGATGAAGATAAAGCTCAAAAATTAACAGACATATTAGAAGATAAGTATTCTGATATTGATGTTGAATTGATATATGGTGGGCAACCACTTTATTATTATGTATTTTCTTTAGAATAAACCCTACAATATGTAGGGTTTAATTTTTTAAGGAGGGATAAATGTGCTAGAAGATTCAATAAATAAAATTAAAGGGGTTGGTCCTAAAAGAGAAAAGATTTTAAATAGATTAGGGATATTTACTATCAAAGATCTTTTATATTTTTTTCCAAGGGAATTTGAAGATAGAAGTAAAATATCAAATTTAAATGAAGATATAATAGACGAATTTGCAACACTTGAAATTGTTACAACAGGTAGACCAAGTGTATTAAGACCAAGAAGAAATATGAGTATATTAAAGATACCTTTTGTACAAGAAGATGTTAAAGGTGAGTTAATATGGTTTAATCAAGATTATTTAAAGAATACAATTTTTCCTGGAAGAGAGTATAAAGTCTATGGTAGAGTACAAAAAAATGGTAAAAAATATGAAGTACATAACCCTATAATAGAATTAAAGGGGAAAGAGGATAAAATAGGTAAAATAATACCTATATATAACTTAACAGAGGGTATTAGTAATAATCAGTTGATAAATATAATCAACAATGCAATAGATAGATATTTAAAGTATGAAGTTGAACTATTACCTAAAAATATAGAAAATAAATATCAACTTGTATCAAGGAAAGAAGCTATACAAAATATTCATTTTCCAAGTGATTTATTGATTTTAGAAAGAGCAAAAAGAAGATTGATCTTTGAAGAATTATTTTTCTTGCAATTAGGACTATTTTTATTCAAGAATATTAATAGTAAAAATGAAGATGCAATCCAATTTGATAAAAAAATAGAAATGAAAGAACTTCTAGAGTCATTACCGTTTCAACTTACAAAGGCGCAAACTAGATCTTTTAGAGAAATAAGTCGTGATATGGAAAGCAAAAAAGTAATGAATAGACTTCTTCAGGGTGATGTTGGTTCAGGTAAGACTATTGTAGCTATTCTAAGCATGTTTAAGGCTGTGAAAAATGGATATCAAGTAGCAATGATGGTTCCAACTGAAGTGCTGGCTAAACAGCAATATGAGTCTTTAAAGGAGACATTTAAAGATTTTGATATAAATGTAGAATTACTTACAGGTTCTGTTAAGGAAAAAGAAAAAATTAAAATAAAAGAAAATCTTTTAGCTAATAAAATAAATATTGTAATAGGAACTCATGCTCTTATACAAGAAGATGTGGTATTTCATAAATTAGGGCTTGTAATTACTGATGAACAGCATAGATTTGGTGTAATGCAAAGACAATTATTAAATAAAAAAGGGAAAAACCCTGATTGTTTAGTTATGACTGCCACACCTATTCCAAGAACACTTGCATATATATTATATGGAGACTTAGATATATCTGTAATAGATGAACTACCTCCAAATAGGAAAAAAATAAGTACCTTTAGCGTTGGTGTGGATTATATTGAAAGAATAAATAAGTTTGTAGATAAAGAACTTTCTATGGGTAGACAGGCTTATATTGTAGCTCCACTTGTAGAAGATTCAGATGAATTAAAAGCATATTCTGTAGAAAGCCTTTATAATAAATATCTACAAAGCAACTTGTCTAAATATAAGATTGATTATGTACATGGAAAATTAAAAAGTGACGAAAAAGATGACATAATGAATAGATTTAAAAATAAAGAGATTGATATACTTATTTCTACAACGGTAATTGAAGTGGGTGTTAATGTTCCTAATGCAAGTATTATGGTGATTTTTAATGCGGAAAGATTTGGACTTGCTCAACTTCATCAGTTAAGAGGCCGTGTTGGAAGAGGTGAATATAAGTCATATTGTATATTAATTAATGAGAAGTTAACAGATATATCATTGGAGCGAATGAAAATAATGATAGAGTCTGAAGATGGCTTTGAAATATCTGAAAAAGACTTAGAACTAAGAGGACCTGGAGAATTTTTTGGTACAAGGCAGCATGGGCTTCCAGAACTTAAAATTGCTAATTTGTTTGAACACATGGAAATCCTTAAGTTGGTACAGTTAGAGTGTAAAGAGATTTTAAAAGATGACTTATTACTTGAAAAGGAATCTAATAAATATCTAAAAAAAGAAATTAATACGCTCTTTTCAGGTGTAACATTGGATAAAACACGAAATTAAGGTTTTCAATATGCATCATATATGATAAAATGAAAATGTATTATATATAAAGGAGAAGTAAAATGAGAGTAATATCAGGATTTAAGAAGGGACACAAACTTAAACAACCTAAAACTGAATTCACTAGACCAACAGAGGATAGAATTAAGGAGTCGGTTTTTAATATAATAGGATCTATTGATGAGGATTCAGAAATCTTAGATCTATTTGCAGGTTCAGGTGCTATAGGAATAGAGTTTTTAAGTAGGGGAGCAAAAAAAGCCTATTTTATAGATGATTCTTCTTTAGCAATATCAACAATTAAAGAAAACTTAAAACATACAAAGTTAAATGATCAGGCAGTTGTGATTAAAGGAAAAGATAAAAATGTAATTGAAAAGTTAGCTAAGCAAAATAAAAGTTTTGATTATGTATATTTAGATCCTCCTTTTGATGATACTTTGTTACTTAAGAATTCAATTACTTTATTATTTGAAAAAAATATAGTGAAAAATAAGTCTCTTATAATAATAGAGCATAAAAGTGATTATAAAGTAGAAGAAAATGAAAATTATGAAATTAAAGATGTTAGACGATATGGTAATAAGAGTGTAACTTTTTTATTACCTATTATATAAGGAGGCAGAAATGGAAGTAATTTATCCGGGGAGTTTTGACCCAGTAACTTATGGTCATTTAGATATAATAGAAAGATGTGCAAAAAAGTTTGATAATGTTGTTGTAGCAGTATTAAATAATAATTCAAAAGAAGGTACCTTTACAATAGAAGAGAGGTTAGAGTTATTAAGAGAAACAACAAAAAAATATCCAAATGTAGAGGTAGATAGTTTTTCAGGTCTTTTAACAGATTATGCAAAACATAGGGATTGTACAACTCTAATTAGAGGATTAAGAGCTATTTCAGATTTTGAATATGAAATGCAAATGGCCTTAGTTAATAGAAAAATGAATGACGATTTAGAAACATTATTTATGATTTCCAGAGGAGAACATGTATATTTAAGTTCAAGTATAGTAAGAGAGATAGCATACTATGGTGGAAATGTATCTTGTTTTGTTCCTAAGGTAGTGGAAGAAGCACTTATAGAAAAGTATAGGAGGGAGTAAATAGTCATGGATGTTTTAAAACTAATAGATGAGATGGAAGATATTATTGAAGATGGTTCAAGTGTACCATTAACTAAAAAAGTTATGGTTGACTCAGAAGAAATATTAGACATAATCAGAGAAATAAGGATCAGATTACCAGATGAAATGCAACAAGCTTCTTGGATTAAAGAAGAAAAAGAAAGAATAATTGGAGAAGCTGAAAGAGAAGCTATGCAAATTCAAAGAGATACTGAAGAAAAAGTAAGGGAAATGGTAGAAGATAGTAGGATAACAACAGCTGCAGAAGAAAGAGCTGAAGAAATACTTTATAAAGCACAAGAAGCTGCTAATGAAATTAGATTAGGTGCTTTAGAATATGCTGATTCATTACTTATGAATACTCAGGAAAAATTACAAGAATTAGTAGAACTTATTAATGATAATAGAGAAGAATTAAGAAGCTAAAGTCCTAATTATTAGGACTTTTTTATATATAAATTTTTAGTGAAATCTTCATTTATAGTCTTATCTCTTAAAACAAGATTATACAAATTAGTAGCTTTTATTTCGTAATCTAACATCTTATCAATTATACTTACATTTGTTTTATATGAATTACTAAAGTTGTTTATAATGATTGTGTTTGAATTTTCTTTTATTTTATTTAGTATTTCAAAGCCTTTTTCATTGCTAGCTAAAATTCTAATATAATTATCTGAGGAGTTTATAAAAGAAAAAATATCATCTTTTCTCATATCCAGTAGCATATGAAATAAAGACCTTTTTATCCTCGTCTTAGTATAGTTTTTTGTATATAGACTTTCAACTAATTCATCAAAACTCAAATAATAGTCTTTATTATTTATATATCTATTTAGTAAGTCATCGTTAATATCTAGATATTTCTGCTTATGATTTTCATTTAATGAAAGTAAATTATAATTAATTAGCTCCAAGTAGTTATCAGGACTATTAAACTCTTCACATTCTTTTAAAATTTTATAAGTTGTATCTGGCACGAAATTTTTAACACTTTGTAAACCATTTTTTAAAATACTTTTTCTAATAGCCGTAGCTGAAGGTATATTTGATGTAAAACTATCATCATTATAATTAGAACCTACTCTAGTTATAGTTATTGGTTTAATATTAGATCTTAATTTAATCAAGGCTTTTATATATTCAATAGCCAATATATTATTTGATTTATTTAATATATTATTAGAAGAATATCCTAAAATGTTATTAATAGCAATTTCTCGCGCTTTAGGAAAAGAAAGACCTTTTTTCAACTCTTGTAATAATACTTTTTGATATTCTAAAGGCTCTGCAACTAAGATTTCAGCGATATCATAAAATAAATTTAAATTGCCCTCTTCGGAGCCAAAAGATAAAAAGTCAATAGAGTTTGTATAATCTAAAGTTTTAACAGCTCCATAAGAAAAAAGTTCGGCTGTTTGTAAAGAGTAAACAACAGGAAGTTCTATAACTAAATCAAAACCACCATCAATAGCCATCCTCGCTCTTTTCCATTTATCAACTATGCTAGGCTCGCCCCTTTGGACAAAAGATGAACTCATAATAGCAACACTGTGTGTGGCATTTGTAATAGACATAGACTTTTCTAAATGTAATTTATGCCCCAGATGAAAAGGATTATATTCACTAATTACTGATAATGTCTTCATTGAATCCTCCTTAATTTATATTTATTATCATTATATCATAATGTAATATTGATTTTTTCTTAAATTTGTAATATCATTGTTATGATAGATGAATAGGAGGAATGTAAATGAATATTTTAGTTATCAACTGTGGTAGTTCTTCATTAAAATACCAATTAATCAATACAAATGGTGAAGAAGTACTAGCTATAGGTTTAGTAGAAAGAATTGGAATTGAAGGATCAGTTATAAAACATGAAACTACTGGTAAAGATAAAGTAGTTATAGAAGAAGTTATGAATGATCATAAAAGAGCTTTAGAGTTAGTATTAGAATCATTAGTACATGATGAATATGGTGCAGTAGCATCTTTAGAAGAAATAGATGCAGTAGGACACAGAGTTGTTCATGGTGGAGAAGCATTTGCTGAATCCGTGTTAATAAATGATGAGGTTATGAAAGCTTTAGAAGATTGTATAGAGCTTGCTCCATTACATAATCCACCAAATATTATAGGAATTGAAGCATGTCAAGAATTAATGCCAAACACACCAATGGTTGGAGTATTTGATACAGCTTTCCATCAAACTATACCAGCAGAAAACTATATCTACCCATTACCATATGAATATTATGAAAATTATAGAGTAAGAAGATATGGATTCCATGGTACATCTCATAAATATGTATCACAAAGAGCTGCTGAAATGTTAGGAAAAGACATTGAAGATATCAAAATGATTACTTGTCACTTAGGAAATGGTTCAAGTATAACTGCTGTAGACGGTGGAAAATCTATTGATACAAGCATGGGCTTTACACCACTTGAAGGTTTAGCTATGGGTACAAGATGTGGAGATATAGATCCAGCAATAATACCATTTATAATGGAAAAAGAAGGATTATCAAAAGAAGAAATAAACAATGTAATGAATAAAGAGTCAGGAGTATTAGGTGTATCTGGATTAAGTAGTGACTTTAGAGATTTAGAAATAGCTGCTAATGAAGGAAACGAAAGAGCAAGACTTGCATTAGATATATTCATTACAAGAGCAACTAAATATGTAGCTGCTTATGCTGCTTCAATGAATGGGTTAGATGCAATTGTATTTACAGCAGGAATTGGAGAAAACTCAGGGGTATTAAGAGAAGATATTTGTAAGAACTTAGAATTCTTAGGGGTTAAAGTTGATAAAGAACTTAACGACATGAGAGGTAAAGAAGCTTTCGTTAATACAGAAGACAGTAAAGTTAAGGTATTAGTTATACCAACTAATGAAGAATTAATGATAGCAAGAGATACTCTTAGATTAGTAGAGAATAGATAATTCTTGACAAATATAATCTACCTCTATATAATAAAGTTTGTTAGTTTTAAGAGGTGAATTATGATGAAATTAGATTTATCAGTTTTATTAAATAAGGTTGATAATGTAGTTCCGTTTGAGGGAGAAATTGTAGAGAGTGATTTAAACAACAAACTTAAAATGCATAAAATAACAGGACCTATTAAATATAATGGTCAAGTTATTAAAGCAATAGATGGATTACATTTAGACATGAAAATCTTATACAGCTATGAAACTAACTGTGCAAGATGCTTAGAAATCGTTAAAGAAAACGTGGAAACATCATTATCTGGAAAACTTGAAGAAATACAGGAATCATATGAGCATAATACAGATGAGGATATTGTAATTGAGAATTATGATGTACCTATATATTATAGTAATGGAATCTTAGATTTAGATGAGTACGTATTAATGGAAGTAACTTCATCTTTACCAATGAGAACATTATGTATGGATAACTGTAAAGGTCTTTGTAAAGTATGCGGAACAGACTTGAACAAAGATACTTGTAGTTGTGATACAGACTTCATAGATCCCAGATTGGAAAAATTAAAAAATCTAGTTATTGAAGATTAAGGGAGGTGTAGTAAATGGCAGTACCAAAAAGACGTACATCTAAAGCAAGAAAAAATAAAAGAAGAGCTTCAGCTTATAGATTAAATAAAGCTACTATATCAGAATGTCCACAATGTCATGAACCAAAACTACCACATAGAGTGTGTAGAGCATGTGGCTATTATAGCAATAAAGCAGTAGTAGAGGTAGAATAATTAAAAGATAGTAGGATCTCCTACTATCTTATTTTATTAATACTTATATATTCTGTTACATACAGGAGGGGTAATATGAAAGTAATAGTAGATGGTATGGGTGGAGATAATGCACCAGTATCTATTGTAAAAGGTACTATTGATGCTATTAAAGAATATGATGTAGATGTTTTATTAGTAGGAGATGAAAAAATTCTACAAAAAGAGATTGATAAATACGATTTCGATAGAAGTAAAATTGAAATTCTGCATGCATCAGAAGTTATTACAAATGAAGATGACCCGGCTTTAGGTATTAGAAGGAAAAAGGATTCAACAGTAGTGGTTGGATTAAATGCATTAAAAGAAAATAAGGGAGATTTCTTTGTTTCAGCTGGAAGTACAGGCGCTTTGTTAGCTGGAGGCTTATTTATAACAAAAAGAATAAAAGGAATAAGTAGAGCAGCATTAACAACAGTTTATCCAACTAATAAAGGGGTATCTTTACTTGTGGATGCTGGAGCAAATATAGACTCAAAACCAGAGTATCTAGATCAGTTTGCACTTATGGGATCTATTTACATAGAAGAAGTCCTGGGAGTTAATAATCCTAAGATAGGCCTAGCGAATATAGGCACTGAATCAGAAAAAGGAAATGAATTAACAAAGAGTGCATATAAATTACTTGAAAAAAATAATCACATTAACTTTATTGGAAATATTGAGGGTAGAGATATTCCATTGGGCACAGCAGATGTTATAGTAGCTGATGGATTTGTAGGAAATATTATCTTAAAAGTAACAGAAGGTGTAGCTATAAGCTTAATGGGACAGATAAAAGAGGCCTTGATGAGTAATACTAAAAGTAAATTAGGAGCCCTTTTGATAAAACCATCTCTTAAAGCATTGCAAGGTAAACTTGATTATAGAGAATATGGTGGTGCACCACTTTTAGGGACTTTACAGCCAATAATTAAAGCACATGGTAGTAGTGATGAACTTGCAATAAAAAATGCAATTAGACAAGGAATTACCTTTACAAATAAAGAAGTAATAAGTATAATAGAAGAAAATTTAAAACAGATTAACGAGGAGGATAAATTATGATATTTGAAAGAGTAAAGCATATAGTAAGTCAGCAATTTGATGTAGTAGAAGAGGAAATAGAATTAGATACAGATTTTAGAGAAGATTTAGAGGCAGATTCATTAGATTTAGTAGAACTTGTAATGGAACTTGAAGATGAATTTGAAACTGAAGTTGATGATAGCGAAATTGAAGACATAGTTACTGTAGAAGATGCAGTTGAATATATAAAAAATAAAATAGGAGATAATATCTAATAAAGCTTAGCCTTTATTAGATATTAACTAAGGATAGATAATATGACAATAAAAAAATTAAAAGAATTAGAAAAAATTTTGAATTATAGATTTAAAAATAAAGATATACTAGTTAGAGCACTAACACATAGCTCATATGTAAATGAGAATAAACTAGAAGTAACAGATAGTAATGAAAGATTAGAATTTTTAGGAGATGCAATCTTAGGTCTTGTAGTAAGTGAGCACTTATATAAAAAGTATCCACATTACCCGGAAGGCGAGTTAACTAAATTAAGGGCAAAAATTGTATGTGAACAATCTTTAGCTTATGTTGCTAAAAAATATAGTATAGGACAATATCTTTTACTTGGAAAAGGTGAAGAAGCAACGGGTGGCAGAGATCGAGTATCAATTTTAGCCGATACAGTAGAGGCTATTATAGGCGCTGTGTACTTAGATAGTAGCTATGAAAAGGTAAGAAAAGTTTTACTTAGTAGATTTGAAAAAGATATAGCTCAAGCAGTTTCAAAGGGTATTTTATTTGTAGACTATAAAACAGAATTACAAGAAAAAGTTCAAAAAAATGGTAGTCTAAAAATAGAATACAATGTTGAAAGAGAAGAAGGACCAGACCACGGAAAAATTTTTTATATGAACGTAGTTATTGATGATAAGAAAATCAGTGTAGGAAAAGGAACTAATAAAAAAGAAGCAGAACAAAATGCTGCAAAAAAAGCATTAGATAAATTAGGTGATTCATTATGATTAAGCACTACATAATACCAATTTTTGTTCCACACTTAGGTTGTCCACATGATTGTGTGTTTTGTAACCAAAAAAAAATTACTAATAGTTTAGAAATTGTAACAAAAGAAACTGTTAGAGAAACTATAGAACAATACTTAAGCTACTTTGATAAACAGGCATTTATCGAAGTAGCATTTTATGGTGGAAGCTTTACAGCAATAGATGTAGATTTGCAAAGAGAGTTGTTAAGCGTTCCTAAAGAATATAAAGATAAAAAATTAATAAATGAGATAAGATTGTCAACTAGACCTGATAGTATAAATAAATATATTTTAGATATGTTAAAAGAATACACAGTAGATACAGTAGAACTTGGTGTGCAGTCTATGGATAATAATGTTTTATATAAAAGTGGACGAGGACACGATAAAGATTCTGTTTATAAGGCGGTGGCACTTTTAAAAGAATATAATATAAAATTTGGTCTACAGATGATGATAGGTTTACCAGAGGATAATATTAGCACTATTTTTTATACACAAAAAGAATTTATATCCTTAAATCCTGATTGTGTAAGAATATATCCTACTTTAGTTATAAAACAAACATATTTAGAAGAGTTATTCTTAAGTGGAAAATATAAACCGTTGGAAGTGTTAGAAGCTGTAGATATTTCTACAGTTTTATTAATATTATTTGAACTTAATAAAATAGATGTAATAAGATTAGGCTTACAAGTTACAGAAAATATACAAATGGGTAAAGATGTTGTTAGTGGACCATTTCATCCTGCGTTTAGACAACTTGTAAATACCAATATATATTATATGATTCTGAGTAGGTATATACCAATGAATACAAAAGAAGTTACTATAAGAATAAACAATAAAAACATATCAGATGTAATAGGTCAAAAAGCCTTAAATAAAGAAAGGCTAATTATGGAGAAAAATATTATTAAATTTAATATTTATCCTAACAACTTACCTACAAACACTATGATACTACTTATAGATGATAAGGAAGTTAATATAGATATATTAGAAGAAAAAGAAAATATTGCTAGAGAATATTTAGTTGATAATCAATTAAATCCTCTAGATTACAACTTATAATTGAGGTGTTAGAATGTATTTAAAGAAAATTGAAATGCAAGGTTTTAAATCTTTTGCTGATAAAACTACAATTTCATTTGAAGATAGTATTACCGCAATTGTAGGTCCAAATGGTAGTGGTAAAAGTAATGTGTCTGATGCAATTAAATGGGTTTTAGGTGAGCAAAGTGCCAAAAGTCTTAGAGGTGGCAAGATGGAAGATATCATTTTTGCTGGTACAGATACAAGAAGACCTTTAGGTTATGCAGAAGTAAGTATGACATTTAATAATGATAGCAACCTTATTCCTATTGATTATTCTGAAGTTGAAGTGACTAGAAGAATGTTTAGATCAGGTGAAAGTGAATATTTTATTAATAAAAACTCATGTAGACTTAGGGATGTTAAAGAATTATTTATGGATACAGGAATTGGAAAAGATGGATATTCAATAATAGGTCAAGGTAAAATTGATGAAATTTTAAGTGATAGACCAGAAGATAGACGTGGAATATTTGAAGAAGCTGCAGGAATAGTAAAATTTAAGACACAGAAAGAAGAATCACAAAGAAAACTAGAAAGAACTCAAGAAAACTTAGTAAGGATAAATGATTTATTTCAAGAAGTGGAAAAACAAAATAAGAGCTTAGAAAAAGATTCATATAAAGCTAAGAAATATTTAGAAATTTATAATGAACTAAAAAAATCAGAAATAACAATATTTTTACATGATATCAAAATATATAAGTCTAAACTTAATGAGTTAACTAAAAATATAGATAAATATAATGAAGAGATTATAGAAATAAATAAAGCAAAAGAGCAGGATTTAGAAAAATATAATAATACTCAGACTGAACTTGAGAATTTATATATAAATATAGATTTTAACAGAGAACTTATGAGTGATAAAAAAAATAAAATAGATGAATTAACAGCTAGTATAAACATTTCAAAAGAGAAACTTAAGTATCAAAATCAGGAATCAGTTAGGCTAAATAATGAACTAGAAGAAATACTTAATAATGTAGATGAAGTTAAAAAAATAATAAAGGATAAAGAAAGTAGCCTAGTAGATATAACTGAAAAGATTCACTTATCAAATAATACTTTGATAGATAAAGAGAAATCATTAAAAGAGTTATCCGAGCAATTGAAAACCAAAGAAGAAATACTTGAACAATTCAAAAATGATAATTTAAATTTATATAATCAAACAATAGAAGCTAAAAGTAAGATATCAAGTATAGATAATTTTAAATTAAATATAAATAATAGGCTTGAAAAAATTAATGACAACTTAAACAACTTAGTTGATGAAAAGGAAAGAATATCAAAAGATTATGAAGAAAATAATAAAAAGTTCGATTCTTTAAATAGAGAAATAGAAGGAATTAGCCAAGAAGTTAATAATATAATTTTTGAAAAAAATAATTTACAGAAATTATATACAAGTAAAAAAGAAGAGTTTGATAATAAGAGAATAGATCTTCAAAAAAATATTTCTAACTATAATATCTATAAAAACATGGAACAAGCTTATGAGGGATACTATAAAAGTGTAAAAAATCTATTGTTAGCTATTGATGATAAGAAGGTAGATTCGCCTGGATTTAAAGGTGTTGTTGCAGATATTATAAAAGTGAAGAATGGTTATGAGAAAGCTATAGAAACTACACTTGGATCAAGTATTCAAAATGTTGTTGTTGAAAATGATCATAATACAAAGGTCTTAATAGATTATTTACATAAATACAAACTAGGTAGAGTAACTTTTCTTCCTCTTAATAAAATTAGTGGTAGTTTTCTAAAATTAAATATGGAAGAATTAAAATCATACAATGTATTAGGAATTGCTAAAGACTTTGTTGATTTTGACTCAGATTTTGATAATCTTATTAACTATCTTTTGGGCAGAACAGTAATTGTAAAAGATTTGGAAAGTGGGCTTAGACTATCTAAAAAATACAATTATAGAATTGTTACTTTAGAAGGAGATGTATTTAATCCAGGAGGTTCAATCACTGGTGGTAGCTATAGTAAGAATGTTGTAAGTATAATAAGTAGAAAAAGTAAAATAAACTCATTAGAAAAAGAAATTACATTATTAAAAGAGGAATATAATTTATTAACAGAGAATATAAACGACATAGTAAAGAAACTAGAAGTATATGATGATAATCTGGAAGAAAAAAATGTTATTCTAAAAGAAAAATTAAATAACAAAGATGGCTTAATGGCCTTGGTAAATAAACTGAATATGGAAAATGAAAATTTAAAGAACCAAATAGAAAGAGTAAATATAGAAAAAGATAACTTGCTTACTGAAATAAAAGTTTATTCAGAAGAAGAGGAAAATTTAAAACTAATACTTAATGAAACAGATAAAAATGAAAAGAAAATATCAAAGGAAATTGAAAATGCGACTGTGGAGTATGAAGAGTTAAAAGGAAAATATGATAATATATATTCTGAATATACTGAATTAAAAATAGAAAATAATAATGTAAATAATACAAAATCTAATATAACTGCTGAAATAGAAAGATTAAAAAACGAGTTAGAATATAGTGCTAATCAATATGAAAATAAGAAAAAGGATATATTGAATCTTAAAGATAATATTTCCGATATTGATAAATTTATTTTAAAAAGTAATGAAAACTTGGAAACTTTAAATAAAGAGTTGGAAGATGAAACATCTAAATTTAATAATCTAATAGAAAACAAAAATAATTTAACTAAGATTAAAGAAGATCTTGACTTAAATATTAGGAAACTAACAGATAGTCTTTACTCTATAAGTAGAAAACGTGATGAATTGGATGTAGAAATATCAAAAGAAAAATTACAACTTGAAAATATCAATAAGCAGCTATTTGTAAATTATGAGCTCGACTATGAATCAGCTATAGAGTTTTATCAAGAAGGGAAAGATATTGCTGAATTAAGATTAGTAGCAGAAGATTTAAATAAAGAAGTAAAAAAATTAGGAAATATAAATATTGATTCTATAAATGAGTACAAAGAAATTAATGAAAGGTATAACTTCTTATTAGAGCAGCAAAATGACTTAGTAGAAAGTAGAGATAATTTAGAGATAATTATAAAAGATATTGAGAAAGAAATGTCTGAAAAGTTTACCAAATCAGTAGAAATCATTAATAAAAACTTTGAAAAAATATTCAAAATTTTATTTAATGGCGGAAAAGCTAGTATAAAAATAGAAGATGAAGATGATATATTAGAATCTGGAATAGAGATAGTTGCACAGCCTCCTGGTAAAAAACTACAAAATATTAGACTTTTATCGGGGGGAGAAAAGTCTTTAACAGCTGTTGCTTTACTTTTTGCAATTCTAGAGATGAAACCATCTCCATTTTGTATATTGGACGAAATAGATGCGGCTCTAGATGATGCGAATATAGGCAGATATACTGATTATTTGCAAAGTTTGAAAGATAAAACCCAATTCATATTGATTACTCATAGAAAGACAACAATGGAGATATCAAATATTCTTTATGGAGTAACGATGGAAGAAGAAGGTGTAAGTAAACTATATTCGTTAAAAATGGAAGATTATTTAGATTAATAGGGGGTTAATTATGTTTAAATGGTTTAAGGATAAATTTAATTTCGATAAGAAAAAAGATATTAAAGAAGATATAGAAGAGTTACAGGAAGATGCTGAAGAATTAAAAGAAGAGATTAAGGAAGAATATATTGAAACAAAAGAAGAGATAAAAGAAGAACTAAAAAATGAAACTGAAAAAACAAAAGAAAAGATAACAGAGGAATTTATAGAAAAAAAAGATATAATTAATAAAAATATAGAAGAAAAACAAGAACAAGTAGAAGAAAAAATAGAAGAAGCTAAAAAGGATGCCGACGCTGTTAAAGAGTTAGCAAAAGATGAAGTAAAAAAAGATAGTGATAAGTTAAAACAAGAAACATCTAAAATTAAAGATGAAGTAGTTAAAGAAGTTGAAGACAAAAGTAAAGAATTAGATAAAAGTATTTCTAAAGTAGCAGAAAAAAAAGAAGAGAAAACAAAAGAAATAAAAAAAGAAACTGAAAATGTTGCACAAAAAATAAAAAGAGACTTTGATGGGACTTTAGATAACGTAAAAGATGAAGTCGAGAATTTAAACGATAAAGTAGAAGAAAAAAAGGAAGAAATTGAAGACGTTAATGAAGAATCTAAGAAAAAACCAAACTTTTTCCAAAAGTTAGTATCAGGACTTACTAAAACTAGAGATCAGATGACTGATAAAATTGATGATATACTTGCTTCATATCATAAGATAGATGAAGATTTATTCTATGATTTAGAAGAAGCATTAGTAGTAGCAGATGTTGGCGTTGAAACAACTATGAAGTTAATAGATGGGTTAAAAGAAAGAGTTCAAAAAGGAAGGGTTACCGATCCTAATGAAGTTAAGGACCTTTTAAAAGAAGAAATTAAAGAATTAATGAAAGAATCAGTAGATTCCAATGAATTAAAAATTGAACCATCTCCTTCTGTGATATTAGTAGTAGGTGTGAATGGAGTTGGTAAAACAACAACTATAGGAAAGCTATCAAACTCATTAAAAGAAGATGGTAAAAAAGTATTAATGGCAGCAGGTGATACATTTAGAGCTGCAGCTATTGAACAGCTAGAAGAATGGAGTAACAGGTCTGGTGTAGAAATAATCTCACATAGTGAAGGAGCAGATCCTGGAGCAGTAATATTCGATGGTATACATGCTGCAAAAGCAAGAAAAGCTGATGTGTTAATTTGTGATACTGCGGGTAGACTTCATAACAAAGCAAATCTTATGAATGAACTTGGAAAAATATTTAAAATATTAGAAAGAGAGTATCCAGAAGCAACTAAAGAAATATTATTAGTTTTAGATGCTACAACTGGACAAAATGCAATAAATCAAGCAAAAACATTTAAAGAAGTTGCAAACATAACGGGAGTAGCATTAACTAAGTTAGATGGAACAGCTAAAGGTGGAGTTGTTATTGCATTACAAGCAGAATTAGGACTTCCTATTAAACTTATAGGAGTCGGAGAAGGAATATATGATCTTCAACCATTTAATACTGATGACTTTGTTGATGCATTATTTAATTAACTTGTAGGAATTAGATAAAATATCTAATTCCTTTTTTATCTACAAATATCTTGACAATTCAAATATATTCATGTAATATAATACTGTCAAGGAAATAACTTGACACCATAACAAGGCGGTGATACCATGATAGAAAAGATAGTAGAGGTAGGAAATCTCTTTGAGTTTTATGGTAATTTATTAAGTGAAAAACAATATAAAGTTGTAGAATTATTTTATATAGATGATTTATCTTTAGGAGAAATAGGAGAATTATTAAACATTACTAGGCAAGGTGTGTATGATAATTTAAAAAGAGCTGAAGATAATTTATATGAATTTGAAAATAAACTAAAATTATATGAAAAATTTAAAAGTGGAACAAAAAATTTGAAAAAAATAAATGAATTAGCTAATAACACTATTAATTGTACTAACAATAAGGTTATAATAGATGATATGGAAGAAATATTAAAAATAGTACAATCAATATTAAAAGAAAGTTGGGAGGTAGAGAAATAATGGCTTTTGAAAATCTTTCAGAAAAAATTCAGAGTGCATTAGGCCAACTAACAGGTAAAGGTAAACTTACAGAAAAAGATGTAGATAATGCTTTAAGAGAAGTAAGGCTTGCTCTTCTTGAAGCGGATGTTAACTTTAAAGTTGTTAGAGATTTTATAAAAGATGTAAAAGTAAGAGCTATAGGCGATGAAGTAATGAAAAGCCTTACACCAGGTCAACATGTTATAAAGATTGTTAATGAAGAATTAACAAAACTTATGGGTGAAAGTGAAAGTAAAATAAACTATTCATCTAAGCCGCCAACAGTTATATTAATGTGTGGTTTACAAGGGGCTGGTAAAACAACGACAAGTGGTAAGTTAGCATATAATATAAAAAAAGAAAATAAAAGACCTTTGCTAGTTGCTTGTGACGTATATAGACCTGCTGCTATAAAACAATTAGAAGTAGTAGGAGAAAAAGCTGGAGTTCCTGTCTTTACAATGGGTGATAAACATGACCCTGTAGACATAGCAAAAGCTTCTTTAGAACATGCTAGAAAAAATGGAAATGATGTAGTAATAATAGATACTGCAGGTAGACTTCATATTGATGAAAAATTAATGGATGAGATTAAAAACATACACTCTGCAGTAAACCCAAGTGAAGTACTTTTAGTACTAGACGCTATGACAGGTCAAGATGCTGTTAATGTAGCAGAAAGTTTTGATGAGCTTCTAGGGATATCAGGAGTAGTACTTACTAAACTAGATGGTGATGCAAGAGGTGGAGCTGCTTTATCAATAAGAGCTGTAACAGATAAGCCTATTAAGTTTGTAGGTATGGGTGAAAAATTAGACCAATTAGAACCATTCCATCCAGATAGAATGGCATCAAGGATTCTTGGTATGGGTGATGTTTTAAGCTTAATAGAAAGAGCAGAATCTGCTATTGATCTAGAAAAAGCAAAAGAACTAGAAAAGAAAATGAAAAATGCAACATTTAGTTTTAATGACTTCTTAGATCAACTTGAACAGATGAGAAATATGGGTCCACTAGATGAACTATTATCAATGGTGCCTGGTATGAACTCTAAAGCATTAAAAGGATTACAACTTGATGAAAATGATATAGTTAGAGTAGAAGCTATAATTAAGTCTATGACTGAGGAAGAAAGAGAAAAACCAGAGATAATTAATAGTAGCAGAAGAAAAAGAATTGTAGCTGGTAGTGGTACATCAATTCAAGAAGTAAACAAATTATTAAAGCAATTTAAAGAAACTAAAAAGCTTATGAAGCGTTTTGGTAATATGGAAAATCAAATGAAAAAAGGCGGATTTAAAATGCCGTTTTTCTAATAGATAGAAAATAAATTACAAGGAGGTGATATTAAAATGGCAGTTAAAATAAGATTAACAAGAACAGGTGCTAAAAATAATCCTTATTATAGAATAGTTGTTGCAGATTCTCGTAGAGCGAGAGATGGTAGATTCATAGAAGAAATTGGATACTATAGTCCAGTTACTGAACCTGTAACAATTAAGATAGATGCAGAAAAAGCTAACAAATGGATTTCTAACGGTGCTACACCATCAGAAACAGTTGATAGACTTTTCAGAGAAAATGGAGTTTATGAAGCAGCACAAACTACTGATGAAGAATAGTTCTAGGAGGTGTAATGATGGGCGAATTAGTTGAATATATAGCTAAGTCAATAGTTGATAACCCAGATGAGGTTAGTGTTAAAGAAATTGAAGGGTCCCAATCAATTATTATAGAACTAAAAGTTGCAGAAGAAGACATGGGTAAGGTTATAGGAAAAAAAGGAAGAATTGCTCAAGCAATTCGAACTGTAGTGAAAGCTGCAGCTATACAAGAGAATAAAAGGGCTGTAGTGGAAATTATACAATAAGGGATTATATTTAATCCCTTTATTATTTTATATAAAAGGATGTAGGTGTTTAATATGGAATATATATCAATAGGAAAAGTAACAACTACACATGGCATAAAAGGCGAAATTAAGTTAATGCCTATAAATAATGATATGAACAAGTTTAAAGACTTAGAATATCTTTATTTAGGAGATAAGAAAGAAAAATTGACTATAGAAAAAGCAAGGCCACACAAAAACATTATCATTATTAAGTTTAAAGAATTTAATAATATTAATGAGGTTTTACTATATAAAGATCAGAAAGTTTATATATCTAAGGAAGATAGAGCAGAATTAAGTGATGATGAATTTTATATAGCAGATTTAATAGGGGTAAAAGTTTATAATACCAATGATGATTATATTGGAAACATAGACGATGTATTACAAGGAATAGGTAATGATGTTTATGTTGTAGTTGATGAAAAAAAAGAGTACTTAATACCAGCCGTTAAGGAGTTCATTGTTAATATAGATATAGATAATAAAGAAATGATTATTGATCCAATAGAAGGAATGATAGAATGAAAATAGATATTTTAACGTTATTTCCAGAGTTTTTTTATCCACTAAATAGTTGGAGTATAATAAAAAGAGCTATTGAAGATAGTAAACTATCTATAAAATATACAGATATTAGAGATTTTTCTTTAGATAAACATAATAAGGTTGATGATTATCCTTATGGAGGAGGACCTGGGATGCTCATGCAACCTGGACCTATATACAGGGCAATAAATTCATGTAAGTCAGAAGATAGTCTTGTTATTTACATGTCTCCTCAAGGTAAAGTATTAGATCAAAGTTTAGCTAATAAACTTTCTAAAGAAAAACATTTAATACTACTTTGTGGTCATTATGAAGGTATAGATGAAAGAATTATTCAAAATTATGTTGATATGGAAATATCAATAGGTGATTATGTATTGACTGGTGGAGAAATTCCAGCTATGGTTCTAGTGGATAGTGTAACAAGATTACTACCAGGGGTTTTAAGTACAGAATCATCATATGAGGAAGATTCGCATTATAATGGTCTACTAGAGTATCCCCAATATACAAGGCCTTATGAATTTGAAGGCCATAAGGTACCAGATATATTACTTTCTGGAAATCATAAGGAAATTGATAAATGGCGACAATATAAATCTATTGAAAATACACTAAAGAAAAGACCAGATTTAATTGAAAATAATGAAAAATTATCATCTGAAATAATGGAAATTATAAAAGATATAGAAAAAGATCAATAATATTTGATTTGTAATATTTATTATGTTATAATAACAAAGTATGAATTACGGGTGGTCCACTGTCAATTTAGTTGACATGAACACTTATGGAGAAGGGAGGAATGAACAGTGGATATAATAAAAATGATAGAAGAAAATGAAATAAGAGATGACTTACAAAAATTTAACGTAGGTGATACTGTTCAAGTACACTATAGAATAGTTGAAGGAACTCGTGAAAGAATCCAAGTATTTGAAGGAATTGTTATCAAAATACAAGGCGGTGGAGCAGGTAAAACTTTCACAGTAAGAAGGATTTCTTACGGTGTTGGAGTTGAAAGAACTTTCCAAGCGAATTCACCAAGAATAGCTAATCTTGTAGTTACTAGAAGAGGTAATGTTAAAAGATCTAAGTTATTCTACTTAAGAGATAGACAAGGTAAAGCAGCAAGAGTTAAAGAAAAAACTCAATATTAATTTAGAATGAAACTATAGTGCACCCTCAATTTATTTGTAGGTGTACTTTTTTTATAAAGGAGGGATTTTTATGCATATAAATTGGTATCCAGGACACATGAAAAAAACTAAAGAATCAATACAAAAAAACTTACATAAAGTAGATCTAGTAATAGAAATACTTGATGCAAGAATACCAATGAGTAGTCAAAATCCAGTTATAGATGAAATAATTAAAGATAAGAAGAGAATAATAATTTTAAATAAATCAGACTTATCTGATAGTAATATAAATAAACAATGGGCAAGCTACTTTAAAGAAAGAGGAATAGATGTAATTCTTATGGACTCAGTTAAAGGTAGTGGAATATCTGAGCTTTTAAAAATATCTGAATCTGTAATGAAAGAAAAAAATGACAGCCTTAAAGAAAGAGGAGTTATAAATAGAAGCACAAGAGCAATGATTTTAGGAATACCTAATGCTGGTAAATCTACTCTGATAAATACATTATCAGGAAGACGCGGAGCAAAAGTAGGAAATAGACCAGGTATAACTAAGACAAATCAATGGATAAAAACCAATGGAAATTTAGAACTCCTTGATACACCAGGTATTTTATGGCCTAAATTTGAAGATAAACAAGTTGGTATGAATTTAGCCTTTACAGGTGCTATAAGAGACGAGGTAGTTGATAGAGAGACACTTGCATTAAGGCTTATAGAAACTCTTATGGAAACTTATCCTGAATTGTTAGAAGAAAGGTATAATATAAACTTAATGGAAACAGGAATTGAGAATATGGAAGAAATAGGTAGAAAAAGAGGATGTATAATATCTGGTGGAGAAATTGATTACACAAGAGTTAGTAACATTATTTTAGATGAGTTCAGAAAAGGAATTATAGGTAATATAACTTTGGAAATACCTGAACAAT
>CAYPYI010000002.1:17257-17507 GCA_964415085.1 uncultured Tissierellaceae bacterium | reverse complement strand
GAGTGTAAGATGACTTTAGATGAAGAAATGTATGAAAAGGGATATAAGGTAATAGCTGGGATAGATGAAGTAGGTAGAGGTTGTTTATCAGGAGATGTAGTGGCATGTGCAGTAGTAATGCCAAAAGATAATCATATTGATGGTGTTATGGATTCTAAAAAGTTATCAGAAAAAAAGAGAATTGCTTTAGATGAATTAATAAGAAAAGATGCAATAGCAATTGGTATAGGTCAAGTTGATCCACAGATTA
>CAYPYI010000002.1:0-17247 GCA_964415085.1 uncultured Tissierellaceae bacterium | reverse complement strand
GAGACAAGATTGAACAGTCCATATGAAGTTTTAGGAGTTAACAAGGATGCTAGCCAAGAGGAGATAAAAACAGCATATAAGAAGCTTGTAAAGAAATACCATCCTGACCAGTATGCAAATAATCCTTTATCTGACCTGGCCCAAGAGAAGATAAAGGAAATAAATATAAAGAAAGCAACTAGATTGGCTATGAAACAAGCAGTGCTTAATTTGAAAGATAATTATGGAAATCAAGTATTACCAGATTTACTTTTAATTGATGCTGAAAATATAGATTTAGATATAGAACAGGAAAACATTATAAAGGGTGACGAATTATCATATAGTATTTCATGCGCATCCATAGTGGCAAAAGTTTATAGGGATAACTTATGTCAAACATGGGATCAGATGTATCCAGGATATAATATAAAGAAACATAAAGGTTATGGGACTAAGGAGCATAGAGAGAATATACTTAAATTAGGTCCAAGTGATAATCATAGATTAACATTTCTAAAAAAGATTTTAGAAAACAAAAAATAACAAATAATAAGGCTATATTTAGCATAAAAACAAAATATAGGACTTGTCAGGTATCTCTTCATGTTATAACATTATATTTATAAAATTATAATTATTAGCATGGAGGTAATAAAATGATAAATCCTGTGTATAAAATGACTCTTAATGATAGGTGTGCGGAATTGTGTGATAAAATTCAAAGGTTTTATGACAATTACGAAATAAAACGAAATTTAAGAAGTGGAAGTATTTATCTATCATATAATAAAAATGCATCTTTATATAACAGTTTTATTGAGCTAACAATGGATTTAGGAGAAATAGTATTGGACTCAATTTTATACAATGAAGATAATGTGTTTAATCATGATGATCTTTTCACCGTTTTATTAGTTGATAAATATACATATGGCAATTTATATGGTATTACAAGCGATGAGAAAGAAAAAGCAGCAGACTATATTTGTAGGAGAAGATGCAATAAATCCTTTGAAGAAGATTGTAAAAACATTTGTGGTCTTAAGCGTTAATATTAGATTGTAAACTAGAATAACTTAATATTGTGTGAGTATATTATTATTTAAGATGTATATGTATATACATCTTTTTTTTGTGCAAAACATTAAATTTATTATATATTTTTTTATTTTGTTATTAATATTATATATGATTTTCAAAATAATTATATTTTTAAAATATAAAAGAAGGATTATTATAATAATAATGTAAATATATTAATAAGAAATAAGAAAGGAGGATAGTATTGAATAATAAATTTTTGAATCAAAAAAATAATATTGAAAGTATGATTAAGGAATCTGAGAATTTAGGGTATGGTACTGATATTAGTATTAACTCAGACATTTCAACTAGTATACTAGACACTATAATAAAAATAGCTGTGAAAGAGGATATATCTGATATACATTTTGATCCAGAAGATAATTATATATTAATTAGGTATAGAAAAGATGGCAATTTGTTTGATTTTTTAAAAATAAATCTAAAATATGCAGAAAAGGTTATTAATATAATTAAAAATATATCAAAATTAGACATATCTAATAAAATATCTCCTCAAGAAGGAAGGTTTAATAAAACATTATATAATAGAAAAGTTGATTTTAGAGTTTCTGTTATTCAAACCTATATGGGAGAAAAAATAGTAATAAGGATTTTAGATAAAGAGAAGTTTGTATATGATATAAGCTCTATTGGTCTTAATAAGAAATCTTGTGATTATCTAATAAGAAAAATTAGCCTTAGCTCAGGATTAATACTTATTTCAGGTCCAACAGGAAGTGGTAAAACAACAAGCTTATACACAATTATTGACTATTTAAACAATGAATCAAACAATATTTATACAATAGAAGATCCTATTGAATATCTAATAAAGGGGACAAATCAGATTCAACTTAATAGTAATAAAAGTCTAGAATTTCAAGAAATATTTAAATATATTTTACGTCAAGACCCTGATATTATTATGATCGGTGAAATAAGAGATAGTAACATGGCTAAGTTAGCTATAGAAGCTAGTTTGTCAGGGCACCTAGTACTTAGTAGTATACATAGCAATAACTGCTTAGATGCTATTCTAAGACTTTTAGAGATGGGTCTCCCACTTAGCCTTATTAATTCATCATTAGTTTATCTATCATCACAAATCTTAGTGAGAAAGTTATGTAATAACTGTAAGATAAAGCTTGAAGAAAATATATACACATCGAAAGGATGTAGTAAATGTCTCAATGGTTATAAAGGTAGATTAGCTGTCCATGAGATTATAGATACGGATGATATTTTTAAGTCAAATATCCTAAATGAAAATTTTTTAGCAGAATATAACTATATATCAAAATCTAACGTTTACTTGAAAAAACTATTAAAAGAAGGAATAATTTCTTATGAAGAATATATCAAGCATGCTAGATAAGAAAATAAAAGTTAAAGAACAGATATTTTTAATAAATAAATTATTAGTATTATTAAATGCAAATATTCCATTAGTAGATAGCTTAATTTTAATATCAAATAATCATAAAGAAAAAAATATAAAAATATTACTAGAAAATATAGTATCTTCAATACAAAGTGGAGAAAGATTTTCAGCTAGTATAAAGAAAAATACAAAGATAGATACATTTTTAATAGGTATTTTAGAGATGGGAGAAAATACAGGGGATATTATAAATAGCTTACAAGTTATAAAAGAACATATTTCAAATAAAGATAAGATAACTAAAAGAATACTAACATCATTAACATATCCTTTAATATTAGTAATGTGTATTGTCTTGTTACTATTTACAATCACAAAATTTATACTTCCAATATTTAAAAATATCTATTTGGGATATGGGTTAGATATTCCTTTAAGTTTTAAAATATTTATATTTTTGGAAAAAACTCTATTATATTTAGTAATTTTAATGATTTTATTGATTTTGATTACCTATAGATTAATTAAAGGTAACAACTATAGTATTAAATATAAAATATTTAAATTGTTTTACAGTAGACAGATTATAAAAAAATTTAAATTATATTATTTATTTTCAAATCTTTATTACTTAATGATCTCTAAAAATACAATAAGTCAGTCACTATCAAAAGTAATAGATATAGAAAATAATTTATATTTTAAAGATAATTTAATTAGATTATCTCAATATATTGATAAAGGAAATAGGTTTTCTGCTTCTATTAAGAAAAGTCTAAATTTAGATGATGAATTATTAAGCTTAATTATAGTAGGAGAGGAAACTGGTACTCTGGATAATGTTTTTCTCACATTGTCAAATTTAATAAAAGAAGAATGTAAGTATAACATTAATAAAAAAATAATGCTAATAGAACCATCGTTAATAATAGCTATGGGGGTAATAATAGGAGCTATAGTTATTTTTATGGTAGTTCCAATTACAAATATAGATTTATTCTTAAACTAAAATGGGAGGAATATAATGAAAATTAATAATAAAGGTTTTACACTAATTGAACTTGTTGTAGTTTTAGTGATTATGTCCTTAATAGCAAGTATTGCTTTACCAAATGTTGTAAAGATACAAAGTAGCGCAAAAACTCAAGTGGATAAAGCTAATAGACAAACTCTTTTAAATGCTGCCAAAATATACTATATAGATAATACAGTTACATCAGATATAGATTGGGATAAATCTTCGAGTGAATGGAAGGAGTATCTAGATAAATGGCCTGAATATCCACTTGATAAAGAAGTAGAATATACTGTTTTAATAAAAAAAGATGGTGAAGTATTAATTGAACCTGAAATTAAGGAAAAATTGAATGAATAATATGTTACTAGAATTGTTTATAATAATAATTATTTTCACTTTACTTTTATCTATAAATTTCAATATGGAAAATACTTATAGCTATTTAAATGAACAACTACTATTATCTAGACTAAAACATGATATAAGATATATAAAATTAAAAACTTTAATAACAAAAGAAAGATACATAATAAATTTTGAGGAAAATAAGTATATAATTTCAGATAATAGGTATAAGGGAGAAAAGTTAGAAGTAAATTTAAGCCCATTTATTGAATATAAGAGAAGTTATGTTAAGAAAATAGGATTTTCTGTAAATGGTAATTCATCATTTTCAGGTACACTAAAGCTAGAAGGAATAAATAATTTTTATATATTAACTATTAGAGCAGCAGATAGATACTACTACTTTAAAAGGAGTAAAAAATGAATCATAAAGGTTATTTATATATAGATCTTTTACTTAGTATATTTTTAATATCAATAATAACAATTTTGATTACACTTAGTTTAAACAACTATATAAATTCATTAAATATCTATAAGAAGACTATGGAAAGCACTTATTATATAGAATATTTAGCTAATAAAGAAAATAGTCTAAGCATTAATGGAAAAAAAATATTGGATGTAGATAACAATTACTATTATGAAATAAAATTAATAGATACATCAGAATATTATGATGAGTTTAAAATAAGTTTATATGATATAGGGGGACTTATAATTGAGATTGAAAAAATTAAACTTAAATAATGGAGGTTACATATTACTTGAGTTTATTATTTATGTTTGTTTAAGTTCAATAGTTTTATTTACAGGATATATTCTAATAAACAATTATTTTAACTCGCATAAAAGAATAGACCATTCTTTAGAAAGAATAGAGGAAAACCTTACAGATGTATTGACAGTTAGAAATATAATATTAAAATCTGAAAAGGTAGACTATAAATACTATAAAATGTCTTTTAATGAAAAGTACAAACTTATATTAAGTTTGGAATATGATGAAAATGAATTAGATGATTTAAGAAATACAAATATATTAAGACTAGATGAGATTAAAGATGAATTTTTATTTAAAAAAAAATTAGGAAAATTTGATAATACTGATTATACAAGCATAATTATAAAAAATAAAGATATAAAAAAAATTTATATAAATAATAATTATGAAAAAATTAGGTTAAATAGATTACTTGATATATCAACATTGGATATAGGGGTGAAAAATGAATAATAGAGGGTATCTTAGTATATTCTTAGTTTTAATACTTCTAATAGTAGCAATAGTATCTATAAATATAAACTATAAGTCTAATTGTCTATTAGATATAACAGGAGATTATAAAATGAGTTTTTTAAATTTCTATAAAACGGAGGCAGACCTAAGAAAGTTATTTTATAATGATGAGAAGTTTAATATTATATTAGATGAGAAACTAAGAAAATCATTATACAAAAAGAAAGCTGAGTTTAAAGTAAAATATGAAGATTATATACTTAATATTAAAATATTGGAAGATAAAACTATGAAAATAATAGGCTTTAAAGATAATATTAATTTTGAAAGCAAATTTAAAATCTTAAATCCAGTTTATATGACAGATGATGGGTATATAAGTTATATGAACTTTGATGAAGAAGATATAGATCTATTCTTTCGAGAAATATCGGTAATAGATAATTATAATCTTAAAAATAAAGAAAGTTATATTTATAATGAAAAAGATTATTTAGACTACAGCTTAGTTAATTATGATAAGATTAACCTTATTGCGAACAACAATAATTTATACCTGACTATTGAAAATGATTCTAAAATGTATTCTGGGGTCTTAATAGTTAATGGAGATTTATTTATAACTTGTGATTTTTATTTTAGAGGTTTAATTATTATTAACGGTGGCAGATTAATCATTGAAGATGGAAATAATTTGTATGTAAATGGAGCAGTAATCACTAATAATCATGATTTAAAACCGGAAAATTTAGTTACAAACTATGAATTTACAAATAAGCTTATTTATGGAAGTTACCTCACTAATTATATAAAAAAAAGTAATATATATTTAAAGCTATATTAAAATATTATTTTCTTGTAGTTAAGAGTTTATATTGATATAATGTAATAGACTTAGAATATTTGAATTAGGAGGAAGCATTATGATTTCAGCAGGCCAATTTAGAAATGGTATAACATTTGAAAGAGAAGGCGATATATATCAAGTAATCGAATTCCAACATGTTAAGCCAGGAAAAGGTGCGGCGTTCGTAAGAGCAAAAATACGTAATATACTTACTGGGGCTATAAAAGATGAGACTTTTAATCCTACTGAGAGATTTCAAAAAGCACATATAGAAACTAAAGATATGGAATATATTTATAATGATGGTGAATTATTCTACTTTATGGATCCAGAAACTTATGAGCAATTGCCAGTTGATGGAAAAGTATTAGAAGACACTATGAAATATATAAAAGAAAATGATAAAGTTACTTTAGATTTTTATAAAGGGCAAATTATTTCAGTAACACCACCGAATTTTGTAGAATTAAAAGTAACAATGACAGAACCAGGAGTAAAAGGGGATACATCTTCAGGAGCTACTAAGCCAGCTACAGTTGAAACTGGGCTAACAGTATACGTTCCTTTATTTGTTGAGATAGGAGATGTTCTAAGAATTGATACAAGAACTGGAGAATATGAGTCCAGAGCATAATAAATAGGAGGGAATACAAATGGAATATTTAAATGAAAGATTAGCTTATTTACAAGGTTTAACAGATGGTTTAACTTTAAGAAATGAATCAGATGAAGCAATAATAATAACAGAGGTAGTAGATGTTTTAACAGATGTTGTTGAAGCAGTTAATGAAATCGCTGATGTTCAAGCTGATTTAGAAGATTATGTTAGCTTCATAGATGAAGACTTAACTGAAATCGAAGCAGATTTTTATGATTTAGAATTAATTGACTTAGAATGTGATGATGAAGAATGTTCATGTGGTTGTGAAGATTACGACTACGACGACTTCGAAGAAATAGAATAGTTTAAAAAAGGTTTAAAACTTAAGTTTTAAACCTTTTATTCTTTTAAATATAATTTAAAGCATATATATACTTTATTGTAAATAACAAATCAGTTTGATATAATAAATATATATACATAATGCTTGGAGGTGCAAATATGACAAACAATATTAATGACAATATTGGAAGTGTTAAAATTTCAGAAGATGTTATAGCTATAATTGCTGGTATTGCAGCAACAGAAATTCCTGGAGTAGCGGGAATGAGTGGTGGATTTACTGGTGGCTTAACTGAAATGTTAGGAATGACTAATCTTTCAAAGGGAGTTAAAGTTGAACTTGGAACTGAAGAAGTTATAGTTCACACTTATATAGTTATTGATTATGGATGCAATATTATAGATGTTAGTAAAAAGGTACAAGATAATGTTAAAAAGAGTATAGAAACAATGACAGGCCTTAAAGTTGTAAATGTAATTGTTAATGTACAAGGTGTTCATATAAAAAAAGATAAAGAAGCAGAACAAGAAGAAGAATTAAAACTAAAATAATCTTACCCTCTGATTTCAGAGGGTAATTTTAAACTTAAGGAGGATTTATATGAGACTATTAGATAAATTTGTTATGATAATATATTCGATTGTTTTTCTCATTATATCAATTATCCTTTTCGTATTACCTTTTGATATAAGAGGGGAATTAAGTATTGACAATGTTATAAATATGATAGATAGTATTAGAGGGAACTATTTAGTTTCAATTTTTGGTGCGATTTTGTTTATAATTATACTAAGTATTATTTTTTCTATATTTAGAAATACTTCAAGAAAAAAGAAAGGTTCCTTTTTAGTTTTAAACAATGAATTTGGAGAAGTAACAATTCATGACGAAACCATAATTGGACTGGTAAGAAGTATTGCTAATGAGTTTGAAGGAATAGACAATATCTTAACAAAAGTTAAGTTCAAAGATGGAAAAATAAATATAGATTTAAAAGGCGAAGCAGAAAAAGAAATTAGTATTCCACAAATATCTCAACAACTTCAAGAAAGAATAAAAACACATATAGAAGATGTAACAGGTGCAGAAGTAAATAATGTTGATGTTGAGATAGTTAAGGTAGTTAATAGATAAAGAAAGTAGTTTGGGAGGAAGTTTAATGGGAAGAAAGTATGCTAGAGAAAGTGCTATGAAGATTTTATTTCAAATGGATTTGAGAGAAGAATTTTCGAAAGAATTACTAGATCTTTACATGTCAGAGTATGAACATGATGAAGGAGAGAGTAATTATTTAATAGATGCAGTAAATAAAGTTTCAGAAAATTTAGATTTAGTAGATCAATATATAACTGACAATATACATGGTTGGTCACTATCTAGACTTGCTAAGGTAGACTTATCTATATTAAGGATAGCAGTATATGAATTACTTTATAGAAAAGATATACCAGTAGAGGTAACAATAAATGAGGCAATTGAAAATGCTAAAAAATATAGTACTAAAGATTCATTTAAGTTTATAAACGGAGTATTAGGTGGAGTTGTGAAGTCAATAGAAGAGGGAAAAAATGAGTAAGAGTAGTTTTTTCTTAGGAATAGATACAAGTTGTTATACAACAAGTATAGCGTTAATTGATGGGGACAATAATATTTTATATGATAAGAAAAAAGTATTAGATGTTGATTATAATAAGATTGGGTTAAGGCAACAAGATGCATTGTTTCAGCATATGAAAAACTTACCATATTTATTAAAAGAAATTGATAATAATTATTTTCAAAAAATTAAATATATATCTGTGAGTAATAAGCCTAGAAATATAAAAGATTCTTATATGCCTGTATTTTTACAAGGGGTATTTTTGGCAGAATCTTTAGGTCATAGTTTAAATATTCCTATAAAATATTTCTCACACCAAGAAGGTCATATAGCTGCAGGTTTAATAGGTAATGAAGTTTTATTATCTAAAAAATTTGTAGCTATACATTTATCTGGTGGCACCAATGAGATACTTTTAGTAGATTCCACCAAAGAAAACTTAAATATAGAAATAATAGGAAAAACCTTAGATATAAGTTTTGGACAGTTACTTGATAGAATAGGGGTATATTTAGGATATCAATTTCCATGTGGAAGAGACATAGATTCATTAAGCTTAAAAGGAGATGATATTTTACTAAAAGTGCCTTTATCTTTAAAAGATAATATTGATATAAATATATCTGGTTTAGAAAATTATTTTAAGAATATTATAGATTTAAATGAATATAAAATTGAAGATATATCTTTGTTACTAATGTCAACAATAACAGCTTATTTAGATATCGTAATGAAAGAGGTAAAAAAAATGTCGAATATAGATAATTTTTTACTAATAGGAGGAGTATGTGAAAGTTTATTTATTAGAAATTACTATAAAGGTAAAGAAAATATCTTCTTTTCTTTAAAAAATATATCAAACGATAATGCAGTTGGGGTAGCATATTTATCAAGAATTAAGAAAGGTCATAATAACTAAAGGAGGGATAAGTTGAGACCATTAAAGGTAAGTGAAGTTAATAATTATATAAAAAAAGTATTTGCTACAGATATGATTTTATCAAACGTTGAAGTAGAAGGAGAAATTTCAAATTATAATCACCATTACAGTGGACATAGATATTTCTCATTGAAAGATAAAGATGGATTAATTAAATGTGTAATGTTTAAAAGTCATGGAGCAAAATTAAAAACAGATTTAGCAGAAGGACAAAAAGTTGTTGCAAAAGGATATATATCAGTATATGAAAAGACTGGTGAATACCAACTTTATATTAGAGATGTAGAAGATGTTGGTGTTGGTGATTTATATAAAAAATTTGAGCTATTGAAGAAAAAATTAGAAGAGGAAGGCTTATTTCTTCAAGAATTTAAAAAAGAACTTCCTAAATTCCCTAAGAAAATTGGTATAGTAACAGCAGCTACAGGAGCAGCTGTTAAAGATATGATAGATGTTATTACTAGAAGATATCCATCATGTGATATTTTAATATATCCATCATTAGTACAGGGAAAAGAAGCATATAAAACTCTTATAAAAGGGGTTGAATATTTAGACGAGAGAAAAGATGTAGACCTTGTAATTATAGGGCGTGGTGGTGGTAGCATAGATGAATTATTCGCATTTAATGATGAGGATTTAGCAAGAGCCATTTTCAAATGTACTACTCCTATTATCTCAGCAGTAGGACATGAGACTGACTTTACAATAGCAGACTTTGTTGCAGATATAAGGGCGGCAACACCTTCAGTTGCAGCAGAAATAGCAGTGCCTAATATTTATGATTTAAAAGATAATTTAGAAAATATAAAAAGACATATATTAAGTGAAACTATTAAGAAAATTAATTTTAATAGAAGTGAGCTTGATGGGATAAAAAAAGATTTAAAATATAATAACCCTTATTTTAAAGTACAAGATAAAAGACAAGATTTAGATTATCTTTTTAAAGACTTAGTTCTTAATATAGAAAAAATAATAAATAATAAGAAGAATGAGTTAAATAGTATAGATAAAACACTAAGCTTATTAAATCCTTCTTTAGGGCTTGATAAGGGTTTTGGCATATTAACAAATAATAATGGTAAATTAATCAAATCTGTAAATGATGTAAAAGAAAATGATGAATTATTTATTAATTTAAGGGATGGAAAAATAGAATCAACAGTGAAGAAAGTAGAAAGGAGTATATAATATGCAAGAGAAAATCAACTTGAATTATGAAGAGAGTATAGAGAAGTTAAATGAGTTATTAGAAGAATTAGAAAATGGCGATTTAACATTAGAAAAATCAATGGATAAATTTAAAGAAGGAATGAAACTTTATAACCACTGTAATGATATATTAACCAAAACAGAAGGTGAGATAAAGATTATTTTAGATGCAGAAAAAGACGTTGAAGAAGATTTTATCAGAGAGGATGAGTAAAATATTTAATAATAAATTAAATAAGTCTATAGATATAATTGAAACATCTCTTAAAGAGTATATGGATAAAGACTTGGAGTATACTAACAACTTATTAGAAGCTATGAATTATAGCTTGTTTACAGGTGGGAAAAGATTAAGACCAGTGTTTGGTTTAGAAACATTTAAACTTTTCTCAAAAGATGTAAAAATGTATCTTCCTTTTGCCATGGCAGTTGAAATGATACATACATATTCTTTAATTCACGACGATCTACCAGCAATGGATGATGATGATTATAGAAGAGGTAAAGAAACTAATCACAAAGTATTTGGTGAGGATATGGCAATTTTAGCAGGAGATGCTTTATTAAATCAAGCATTTGAATTAATTTTTGAAAGTGTAGATTATGAAAATGAAAATATTGAATATTACAAAAGACATATAAATGCAGGCAGAGAAGTAGCTTATTATGCAGGTATTAACGGTATGATTACAGGCCAAGTTATAGATATTCATGGAAATAAGGAAAATATGGATAAAGATAAACTTTTATATATGTATAAATGTAAAACGGCTGGTCTTTTTCAAGCAGCGATTATATCAGGAGCTATAATTGGTGGAGCAAATGAGAAAGAAATTGAAAGTTTGAGAGAGTTTTCATACTATTTAGGTCTATCCTATCAAATACAAGATGATATATTAGATATTGAAGAAGATAAAGAGATTGAAAAATTAACATATTTAACGTATTATAGTAAAGATAAAGCAGAAAATGATATGAAAGAATATGTTAGTATGGCAAATCAAGCTTTAGATAAATTAGAAGGGAAAAATACCGACTTCTTAAAAGAATTAACAAAAAAATTAGTAAATAGAAGTATTTAGTTATGATAATTACCTAAATTTAGGGTATAATATATAAAGGTGGTGCAGTATTCTAGTCAGTACATCTATTCTGGAAGGCGGGGCTAAAAATCCGTCGAAGGGCACATCGATGAAGTTCTTTGTATAGGCTTGTGACGCCCAGTTATGGGCCTTTGCAGAGAGTAAAGAGGGATGGGGCGATCTACAATGGCATGTAGGCGTTGACCCTGCTCTCGTGGAGACGTAATGTCAAAGATCTGACATTATGATTAACCTGCAATTCTAATAGAATGCAGAGTAGCCTGCCTTGAGTGAATGTGGAGGATGGCAATTGTAGTTTTTGATTTACCAAAGGGCCCGGTAAATTATCAATAGTGTTGCCGAAACCCCTTTTGCAAAAGAGGCTAAGGAATAGAATGGCTGTAGAGGAAAACTCCTAGACTGTTCTTACGAGGTAATTTAAGGATTAAGGTGCGGACTGAGTGGTAGTCCAGTTTTGTAAGATGGCGACAATACAATTATAAGATTAAAGGGAAACCACTATTTTGGCGACATGTAGTTCTTATAAGGGAAATCCTGCTGGACCTAAAGCCGTAAAATTTACTTAAATTATCACCACCAATACACGCTGATAGCCAAAGCTATCAGCTTTTTTACATAAAGGAGGTACTTATTTGGACAAAAATAGTTTTTCGAATAAATATAATCTTAAATGGGTTTACACTATAACTATAATAACTTTTTTACTAGCTATTGCATTTAGTGTAATATCAGAAAACTTAGTTCAAAGATTGAACATAATATTTGCAATGCTAATACTTTTAATAATTATTGTTATAGGTATAGTATTTGATATAATAGGAATATCAGTAACAATAGCTGATGAGGGACCTTATCATGCAATGGCTACTAAAAGAATAGAAGAAGCTAATTTAGCTATAAAACTTGTAAGGAATGCAAATCAGGTTTCTAATTTTTGCAATGATGTTGTAGGTGATATAAGTGGTATAATATCTGGTGCAGTTGGCGCAAGTATTATATTTAAATTAATTAATGTATATGGATTTAAAAATAGTGCATTACTTAATACTCTAATAGCATCATTTACTGCAGCATTGACAGTAGGTGGTAAAGCTCTTGGAAAATCATTTGCTAGTGTTCATTATGAAAAAATTGTAATAGAAATAGCTAAATTTTTAAATAAAATTGAAAACTTATTAAATATAGAATTATTTAAAAATAGTAAAAAGAAAAAAACAAAGACAAAGACAAAGGAGCATTAGAACATGTCAAAAGTAAGAGCGGATGTACTACTTTTTGAAAAAGGGTTAGTAGACTCAAGAGAGAAAGCTAAGAGAGTTATAATGGAAGGTAGTGTTTTTATAGGCACTCAAAGAGTAGACAAACCTGGAGAAAAATTTGATGAAAATGTGGAAATATATGTAAAAGGAAATCCTATTAAATATGTAAGTCGTGGTGGATTGAAACTTGAAAAAGCAATGGAAAAGTTTAATATAGATTTGAAAGATAATATAACAATGGATATAGGTGCTTCAACTGGAGGCTTTACTGATTGTATGCTACAAAATAAAGCAAAAAAAGTATTTGCTGTAGATGTAGGATATGGCCAGTTAGACTGGAAACTTAGAAATCATAAAGATGTTGTTGTAATGGAAAGAACCAATATTAGAAATGTAACCAGAGAAGATATAATTGATATAATTGATTTTGTTTCGATAGACGTTTCATTTATATCATTAGAATTAGTGCTCCCAGTTGCATATGATTTATTATCAGATAATGGTGGAGTTGTTGCACTTATTAAACCTCAGTTTGAGGCAGGAAAAGAAAAAGTAGGTAAAAATGGTATCATTAGAGATAAAAACGTGCATATAGAGGTTATAGAAAAAGTGCTTAAGTTTAGTAAAGAATTAGGTTTTGGTATAGATGGATTAGATTACTCTCCTATAACAGGGGCTAAAGGAAATATTGAATTTATAACATATTTAAAAAAAGGTAGTGAGAGAAATATTGATATTAAAGAAATAGAGAATATAGTTAATCTTGCTCATTTAAATCTTAAGTAAATAGGAGGTTGTTATGTTATTAGAGCTAAATATTAAAAATTTTGCTATTATTGAAGATATGAATATAAATCTTACTAAAGGGTTAAATGTACTTACTGGGGAGACCGGTTCTGGTAAGAGTATAATAATAGAGGCTTTAGGCATAATATTAGGTGGTAGAGGAACAAAGCATATGATTCAAAAAGGCAAAGAAAAAGCCACATTACAAGCTTTATTTGTAATAAATAGAGATAATAATTTATTAAAAAATAGGTTGGAGAAATATGGTATAGAAAACAATGGAGATAACTTATTACTCTTTACAAGAGAAATACATACTGATTCACCTAGTATATCAAGAATAAATGGGAAAACAGTAACATTAAATGTTTTGAAAGATATATCTAGTAATTTAATAGATATATTTGCTCAACAAGAACATCAGTCACTATTAGATATAAAAAATCATAAAAAAATCATTGACTCATTTGGAGATGATGACTTATTAAATCTAAAAGAAGATATAAGAAAAAAATATTTCGAATATAAAAAAGTATCAGAAGAATTAGATAATATTGATATAGATCCTATAAAAAGGGAGAGAGAAGTAGAACTTTTAAAATATCAATTAAATGAAATAATTGATGCAAATTTAGATTTAGATAAGGATAAAAATATAGAAGATGAGTTTAAAAAATTTGAAAATCTTTCATTTATAACAAAATCTATAAATCAGTCTAGAAATATAATTAAAAGTGATGATTTTGAAGCTCCTTGTGTATTAAATTTACTTAGTACAGCAGTAAGTGAACTAAATGAAATAAAAGAAATAGATTCATCTATTGAACAATTATATGAAAGAATGGAAAGTGTAGTTTTAGAGCTTGAAGATATTAATAATGATATGAACCACTATCTTAACTCTTTGGATATAAACGAGGAGAGATATGTGTATTTAGAAACAAGACTAAATGTTTTAAATACATTAAAAAGAAAATATGGAAACTCATTAGAGAGTATACTTGAATTTTCTGATAAATTAACTTCTAAACTTGAAGAATTATTAAATCATGAAAAAATAATAGAAAGACTTGAAAAGGAAAAAGAAAATCTTAGAGTTGATTTAATTGAAAAATCAAAAGTGTTAAGTGATAAAAGACGTATAATTTCAAGAAAACTTGAAAAAGAAATAGCAAGTGAGTTAAAAGATTTAAATATGTCCAATGTCCTATTTAAAGTAGATTTTAAGGAGAAAAAAAATCCTTCAGTAGATGGAATGGATGATATTGAATTCCTAATAGCAACTAACAAAGGATCAGACTTAAATCCCCTTACAGAAATAGTATCAGGCGGAGAGATGTCAAGAATAATGTTAGGCTTTAAAAGTATACTGGCAAATTATGATGATATAGATACAATGATATTTGATGAAATAGATACTGGTATTAGCGGAAGAACAGCACAAGTTGTAGGTGAAAAAATATCTAATATTTCAAAAAGAAGACAAGTAATAACAATAACCCATCTGCCACAAATAGCAGCCCTTGCAGATAGTCACTATGTTATTAGTAAATCAGAATATGATAACAGGGTAATAACAAATGTAAATAAGTTATCTGAAGAAGAGAGAATATATGAAATGGCAAGACTTTTAAGTGGTGTGGATGTAACAGAAAATACTTTAATTCATGCAAGAGAGATGTTAGAAATGTCGTCTAAATTTAGAAGTTAGGCAAATTTATGTTATAATGAAATAAAATTCAATAAGTTTATGGAGGTAAAAAATGGTATATGAAGAAAGGACTATGAAGTCAGAAAAGCTTTATGAAGGAAAAATATTAAGCTTGAGAGTTGATACTGTTGAAATCCCAAACAAAATGTATTCAAAAAGAGAGATTATAGAACATCCAGGCAGTGTAGCTATAGTAACTATAGTAGATGAAGATAAACTAGTATTAGTTAAGCAATATAGAAAAGCTGTAGAAGATTTTATATTAGAAATTCCAGCAGGGAAAATTGAAGTAAATGAAGAACCAAAAGAAACAGCTATTCGAGAACTTAAAGAAGAAACGGGATATGAAGCTTCAAATATGGAGTATATGTTAGAATTTTATTCATCGCCAGGATACTGTGACGAGATTATTTATATATTTTTAACAGATGATATAACACTAGAAGAACAAGAATTAGATGAAAATGAGAATATAGAAGTACAGACTTTACAAATAGATGAAGTAATGAAAATGATAAAGCTAGGTAAGATACTAGATGGTAAAACTATAGTAGGAGCAAACATAGCTAAAGAATATATAAATTCAAAAAAGGTAGGTAAGAAGGGGTAAAATGTCAGACTTGATAGTAAGTAAATATTTAGATTATATTAAAGAAGAAAAAGATTTTTCAAAAAATACATTAGATGCATACTTAAGAGATTTAAATAATTTTTTAGATTATTTAGAAGAAGTAAAGATTAATTCTATAAAAGAGACGAATAAAGCAGTAGTAATTAAATACCTTATATATTTAAAGGATACTGGAAGAGCAAATTCAACGATATCTAGGAATCTGGCATCGTTAAGGTCACTATTTCAATATTTAGTAAATAATAATGTAATAAGTGAAGATCCGACATTAAATTTAAAATCATATCCAACGGAAAAAAAAGCTCCAAGTATATTAACTGCGGAAGAAGTAAATAGACTTGTTGAAAAACCAAATGATGAAACATTAAAAGGATCACGAGATAAGGCTATGATACATTTAATAAGTACAACAGGACTAAGAGTTACACAACTTATTAATCTTAATATCGAAGATATAAACTTAGACAGTGGAATCGTATATGTAAAAGAAGAAACTACAAGAGCAATTCCAATAGATGATTTTACTATAAAAAGTGTAAAAAATTATTTATATAATTTTAGAAAAATTTATGAAGACTTTGAACCACTGTTCGTTAACATGTATGGGAACAGATTAAGTAGGCAAGGTTTTTGGAAAATATTAAGACACTATGCAAATAAAGCAGGTATTGAAAAGACTGTTACACCACATACATTAAGACATTCATTTGCAGCTAATTTAATTGAAAATGGAGTTGATGTAGATAAAGTACAAAAAATGCTGGGTCATAGTGACAAATCTACTACAGAATTATATGTTGAGAGAATTCACTTATAATTAATAGGAGGTACAAATGGAATATTTAGACAAAATAAAAGAAAGTTCTAGTTTTATAAAAGAAAAATTTAATGAAAAATTAGATTTAGCTATAGTACTTGGCTCGGGGTTAGGTGATATGGCTGAAAAGATTGAAAACCCTATTTATATTAATTATAAAGATATACCAAATTTTCCAGTATCTACAGTAAAAGGACATAAAGGAAGGTTAGTACTTGGAAAGGTTCCAAATGATCGATAGTGATGGAAGTTGCATCAGATTCTATAGTCTTGGTCTTCAGACCTTTGGCAGAGCCGTATCTAAAAATTGTTAAGAGAAATATTGTATTATATCATAGATCA
>CAYPYI010000001.1:110858-145381 GCA_964415085.1 uncultured Tissierellaceae bacterium | reverse complement strand
TAATAAATAACCTCTCTACTTCTAATAAATGAATAAATAATAATTAAAGAAATTGAGATAATGCAACTTGCTATTATGTTTGTATACTGAAAGTTAAAATAAGTACTTGAAATATGTTTCATAAAAATTCCAAAAATTGCCCAGATAGCTGTAACTGAAAATAAAAAATTAAAATACCATTTTAATATAAGTAAAATAATAATAGTACTAATTAATATTACTATTGAAGTAAAAATACTTTCAGAAAGAGAGAAAAAATTAAAATTAATGCTAACTAAAAATGTCATAAAGTTAGCTATACTAGCTATAACAATCCAAGTAAAATAAATACTAAAGGGTATAACTGCTAATTTATTTTTTCTAAGTATATTTTTTTCTTTAATTTCTCTATTAACTAAGAATAAAGTTATTAGTAATAATATTATAAAAATCTGAGATAATCCAATTTTTTTATAATGCCATGAAAATATCCATAACATATTAAATATACTACTAAGTACAAAATATTTATTGAGTTCAAAATAATCACTAGATAACTTTTTTCTATTTTTTATTAAAAAAGAAATATATACAATTAAAAAGAAATATATAACTCCCCATATTGAAAAAGTAAATCCGATTGGTGCAAATAAATTAGGATAGGAATCAGAAACTTCCGCTGTGGTATTACCATTTATAGGTAAAGTATTAGCTAAAATATTAATAGAAATCATAAAGATACAAAGAATTATTGCTAGCATCGCCATATTTTTATTTCGTTTGACAGTCATTTTATCCACTCCCCATAAGATATTAAGTAAGTTTACTCTAATATACATATACCTGTAAATGTAATATAACAAACATATTAAATAATATAGTGTATATTAAGTCAAATAAAATAAATAGAAAAAGGTTTCAAAAATTAAGATGCATGGCTCCTTTAGAATATAGAAACCATGCATACAAATGTGTATAAGATTTTAATTAAATTATCTGTCTACTTGACAAAAGTCAGTTCAATAACTAGAATTTTTTAGTTAAAATACTAATTAAAGTGGATGTTTATTAATTTTTTTATTTCTCCATCTTCAGGATATCTATTTAATTCTTTCTTGGAGAAGATTCTCTCATCATTTAATGAAATTTCAAAAACTCCCCCACTTGATGGAACTAATTCAACTTTTGTTATATTGTTTTTATAAAAACCTAATAACTCTTTACTAAGGCTAACTGCCTTATCTATATATCCTCAAGAAGTACAATACTCTATTCTAATAATAATATCCATAAAATCACTCCTTTTATTTAATATTATTATTACCCTAAAATAAAAATATTAAATAATATTTTTATAATACCAAACAACTAATTGTGTTCTATCCCTTAAATCAAGCTTGTTTAAAATATTCGATAAATAGTTTCTAACTGTTCCTTCGCTTAGGAAAAGTAGTTTTGAAATTTCTTTATTATTGTATCCTTCACAAACCAAGAGAATAAGCTCAATTTCTTTTTTTGAAATATTATATAAGTCAAAGTGATTATTATTTTTATTTTTACTATTTAAGTTTATATTGTCAATGACATTACTATCAAATACTAAATTACCTGAAATTACAGCATTAATAGCTGGAATAATACCAGAAATATTATCCTTCAATATATATCCTTTACAACCAAGTAATATTGCTTTTGATATGTACTCTTCATCATTAAAAGTTGTAATTAAAAGTATTTTAGCTAAAGGATTATATTCTAGAATATTTTTAGTAGCTTCAATTCCATTCAAATCACTCATTCTGATATCCAAAAGTATTAAGTCAGGATTATATTTTTTATAAAGATCTATTGCTTCTTTGCCAGAATAACCTTTTGCAACTATATTAAAATTATTAGCATCTAAGATAGTAGTAAGTGCTTGAACTACTAGTGGATCATCGTCGATTACAATAATATTCAAAATTAATCATCCTTCCTTATTAAAGTAATATGTACTTTAAAGCCGTCATCAAAAGTATAATTAAAAACTCCATTATATTTTTGTACTATTTGTTTAATAGATAAAAGACCTATACCGCCTTCATTTGGATTATACATGGATCCATTATCTGTGATACTAACTTTATGAAAGTTCTTATGAGTAAGTAGGTTTATTTTGATTTCATCAGTATTTGAATGTTTATTAATATTATTAATAGCTTCTTTTATTATGGAGAGTATATCATGTTTTAGCTGAATATTATTACATTCAAAGCGGAAAAAGAAATCTATAAAAATATTATCATCAACTGTATCTAAAATTTTATTTATTTCTTCTTTTAAATCGAAGGATTCATTATAAATATTATGTATATTATTTCTAACATCCATCATTCCAGTTTTTAGTGTATTTTCAAGATTGGTTAAATTAGAATTAATATTTACATCGGAATTTATAATTTTTATTGCTTCTAATTGAACAATACTACTACTAAATAAATGACCAATGGAATCATGAAGTTGTCTAGATATTCTATTTCTTTCTTCTAAAATAGCAAGTTCAAGATTTTTATTATAATCTAGTTCAAGATTTTTATTAATACTTTTTAGAAGGAGAGCATCTTCTCTTAAATGATCTGTAATAGATATATTTTCATTTAAAAGTTTTAAATATTTTTTATTAATATTATTTAAAAATATACTAAGGATGTTTGTAATAAAGGTAAGCAAGTTTTTCTTTAAAAAAAATAAATTCAAAAGAAATATAATATAATTATTTTTAGTATTTATATCATATATAAACAAAGGAGTATAAAAAAACAAGTTTTCACTAAAAAATAAAAAGCATATTAAAAATATTGATATTATATTTTTAAACTTACTATCTAAAAATTCATTTAGTATGCTTATAGAGAAAAAAATTAATAAATATTTTAAATCTAGAACATTATAATAAGCTGTTGTAATTATAATAAAAGAAAGAACTAATAGTTTTGAATAAAAATTTCTCATTAAATCACTCCTTTAAGTAATTATATCTTAAAAATATAATTAATACGATAATAATTACATTTGTCATAAAATTTGTGATGTTTAGTACTAATAATAAAATATATAAATGCTATAGTAAGAATAAAGGAGCTGATAATATGATCGTGAAAGTAGAAAAGTTAGTAAAAAGGTATAAAGAAAAAATCGCATTAGACCACTTTAATTTACAAGTTGAAGAAAATGATATTCTAGGCTTAATAGGTCCTAATGGTTGTGGTAAAACAACAGCTATTAATTGTATTTTATCACTTTTAAATTATGACAAAGGCGAAATAGAAGTTTTTGGTAAAAAAATGAGTCCGGATGCCTATGATATAAAAAGAAAAATAGGAGTAGTGCCTCAAGAATTAGCACTTATTAACGAGTTAACAGTAATAGAAAATATTGATTATTTTTGTAGCTTATACATTTCTGATAAGACATTAAGAAAAAAATATGTAAAAGAAGCTATAGACTTTGTACGACTAAATGAATATGAAAACTTTAGACCATTTCAGTTAAGTGGAGGATTAAAAAGAAGATTAAATATAGCTTGTGGAATTAGCCATAAGCCAGAATTATTAATACTTGATGAACCTACAGTTGCAGTAGATGCTCAAAGTAGAAATTTTATTTTAGAGGGAATTAAAGAGTTAAATAGAAATAAAACAACAATTATATATACTACTCATTACCTAGAAGAAGCGGAAATGTTATGTAACAAAATAGTTATAATGGATAATGGTAGGAATGTTGTCTCAGGAACAAGTATGCAGCTAAAAGAGATGATTAACATTAAAGAAAAAATATATATTGATTTTCAAGAAATAACTAAAGATCAACTAAAAAAAATATATGAAATACCCCATGTAACAAATGTAGATAATAATGATGAAGGTATAGTTATTTACTTTGAAAAAGGAATAAACAACCTATCTAACTTAATATTATTCATTGAAAATAACAACTTAACTTACACAAGCCTATATAGTGAAAAACCTACTTTAAACGATGTTTTCTTAGAACTTACAGGAAAGGAACTACGTGATTGATATGGAAAATATATTAAAAGATTTTAAATATCATTTTATTATATATTTTAGAGATAAATCCCAGGTTTTCTGGGCGAGTATATTTCCCATTGTTTTAATAACATTTTTTTATTTTGCTTTTCAAGGATTAATGCAAGACGATTTATCTAAAGTAGAAGATATGGAGATATTAGTATCAAAAGATAATTATATAAACTATGTTTTGAATGAAATAGATTTTATAAAACCTATATATGAGGAAGACGAAAGTAGTGCATTAGAAAGATTGGGTGAAAAAAGATATATAGCCTATATAGATGATGAGTATAGCTTGTATGTAAAAGATTCTGGATACAAGCAAATTTTCTTAAAAGAACTAGTAGAACAGTTTAAACAAAACCTATATTTATCAGAAAATGTGAAAGATTATGATTACAAATTAATGACAAAAAATTATACAAATATAATTAACTCTAAAGGAGATTCAGTTACAATAATGTATTATTCATTAATTGCATATATAGTATCCTTTGGAATGTATAATGCTTTAAAAATAGCTATAATGATTCAAGCTAATATTTCAAATCTAGGAGCAAGACTTGCAGCATCTCCTATTAAGAAAAGTAGTTTTATATTTTCTGGAATTTTAGTATCTTTTACAATAAATTTAATATCAAATTTCCTAGCTTATATTTATATTGAAAAGGTATTAAAGCTAAATTTAATAACAGATATTCATTCGACAATAATAATAATAATAATTGGTAATATGTTGGGGATAGGGTTTGGATTATTAGTAGGCTCAATTGGAAGATTAAAGTATAATGAGAAAAACTTAATTGTAACTAGTTTACCCTTAGTTTTATCTTTTTTAGCAGGAATGCAGGGACCAGATATAAGAAACATTGTTGATAATAAATTCCCATTAATAAATAAGATAAACCCAATTTCAATAATGACAGAATTATTATATAAGGCTAATGCTATAGGTAGCATTGATAATTTTAATAGCTTGGTTATTAAGCTTATATTGTTCTCACTTATTTTATATTCACTATCAATACATTTCTTAAGGAGGAAAACATATGACAGTCTATAAATATTTTTTAAAAACAGTATATAACAAAAAAACTACTATAGTTATTTATCTAGTAATATTTATGATTGTAATATTAATGAATAAACCTGAAAAACTAGATTCAATATTGGAAGATAAAACATCTAATATAGGCTATGTAGACTTAAGCAATGATGAATATAGTAAGGAGTTAATTAAGTTTTTAGGGGAAAGAAATAATCTTATTCAAGTAGAGGATAATGAAGATACTATATATGAAAAATTATATTTATTAAAGATAGTGTCATTTATAAGAATTAATGAAAATTTTTTAGAAGAAGGTAAAATTGATATTATTTCTAATGACAGGTTTGCAGGAGAAGAATATATTAAAGCACAAATAAACAATTTTTTAAATATTCTTACTATTTCTTCAAATAATGGAAATATTAATAGGGAATTATTAGAAGAAACCTTTAATAAAAAAGCAAATATAAAAATATATAATGATTTAGAATTTGTAAGAGATGAAAATACTAGAAATTTAACTATGCTTTTAAACTTTTCTAGTTATATATTTATTTCCTTAATAATGACAATAATTACTCTTGCTATGGATGACTTTAAAGAAGAAAATTTATTAAATAGAGTAAGAGTCTCAGGAATGAGTTTAATAAGATATGAATTGCAGATTTTTTTAGGAGCACTAAGTATTGGCATTGTAATATCATCAATACTACTAGCAGCTATTTTACTTATATCAAGATCTAGCCTTGATGTTTTAAATATAAGGTATTATATACTAAACTTATATATTTTTGGAATATCTATAGTATGCTTTAATTATTTTATAAATAATTCTATAAAAAGTAGAAGAATAAAAAATGGTTTGAGTACAGTATTTTCTCTAGGGGTTTCTTTTATTTCGGGATCTATGGTACCACAACAGTATATAAGTGGTTCTGTTCTAAAAGTTGCACAATTTTTTCCTACCTTTCATTATATAAAAGCAAATGATATGCTTAAACAGAATAGCTACAATATACTGAATGAATTAAGTATACAAATTTTATTTGCTGTTTTATTTTTAATATTAGGTATATATTTTGCAAAAATGAAAAAAGAAGAAAGATAATTTATCTTTCTTCTATAACCATCCTTTCTTCTTGAAAAATTTACTCATTAATATAACAATTAATAATGTAATAATCCAAAAAGCAGGGTATGCATATCGATATTCTAAGGTTGGAAAATATTTAAAGTTCATTCCAAAGACCCCTGTAAGAAATGTAAGTGGTACTGAAATAGTAGATACAATTGTAAGGACTTTCATAATATCATTTGTTTTATTACCTACACTAGATAAGTAAGTATCAAGCATTCCAGAACATATATCTCTAGAAGTTTCAGTAAGATCTACTACTTGGACAATATGATCATAAACATCTCTAAAGTAATAAATTGTCTTTTCATCAATTAAATTATGATCATTTCTAGTAATACTACTTACTAAGTTTCTCATAGGCCAAAGTACATTTCTTATATAAATAATATCTCTTTTAACCTTATAAATTTTATCTAGTAAATTTCTTGAAGGATTAACAAGTAATTCATCTTCTAGTAAATCAATCGTATTTCCTAGATGTTCAATAAGTAAAAAATAGTTATCTACAACCGAATCTAGTAATGAATATAATAGATAATCTGCCCCATACTTTCTAATATTACTCCCTTCAATAATCCTTCTTTTAACATTATCAAAAGTAGCAGTAGGGTTTTCTTCAAATGAAATAACTAAATTTTCATATAATATAAAAGAAATTTGTGTGGTTTCTAATTCATTTTCTTCATTGAAAAAAATATTTTTCGAAACTAGAAAAAGATAATCATCATAGTTTTCCATCTTAGGCATGCTAGATACTTCTAATATATCCTCCATTACAAGGGGATGTATATTTAAAAAATCAACTAAATTATTAAGCTCTAGTGTATCATTAAGTCCTGTTATTCTGAGCCAATTAACATTATTATCATCGAAAATTAATTTACTAAAATCTGAAGGTATTTCAACATTACATTCTTCTTTAGAATATTTTAATAAGGAGATATGTAAATCAGAATCTTTATCTCCTGTATAGATTAGTGAACCTGGAGTTGTATGAACTTTCTTATTCATACTCTTATATCTTTTTTTCATAAAGTCACTCCTTCTTGTTCTATTTTATTACCCAATATATATATAAATATTTAAATATAACTATAAACAGCTATTGATAAAGGTAAATACTTTTTCCCAGTATTTTTCTTTATATACAAAGGCAGCCATTCCATGTTCTGCATTTTCAACGATTAGGATATCTTTTTTACAATTACAAGAGTTGTATAAGGGCTTTAACATATTAAAAGGTACAAATAAATCCTTATCTCCATGTATAAAGAGTATAGGAGTAGTACTTTTTTCTACTTGTTTTAGACAGTTTCCTTGGAAAAATGAAAACTTAGCCCTAATCCTTGTAATAATATCTGCAAAATTAATAATAGGAAAGCTAGGTAATTTAAATATAAGTTTAAGTTGATAAGAAAATATATCCTTAATACTAGTATAACCACAATCTTCAATTATTACTTTTACATTTTTAGGAAGACTTTCTCCAGAGGCCATCATAACAGTAGCAGCACCCATAGAAACACCATAAAGTACAATTTTAGCATCTGGGTTTTTAGAAATTATTAAGTTTATAAGCTGAATTAAATCAAGCCTATCATGCCAACCCATACCTATGTAATCTCCCTCACTATTTGCATGCCCACGTAGATCAAAACTTAGTACACTATATCCACTATCAAAAAATATTTTACTAGCATATAGCATATCCTCAGCCTTTCCTAGATAGCCATGAACAATAATTACATATTTGTCTGAATTGTTATTATTATCATAGTAATATGCTGAAAGTTTTAAATCGTCAAAAGTTTTAAATGTAAAATTATAAACATTATCAAGATTCCATTCTTGAAGAATCTCTTTTTCTTTTAAGTACTTTGAATTTAAGCTATTAGTAGAATCTTCATCTGTATCTGGGCTAGTAAATAAAAATTCTTTGTTATAATTTCTATTTAAAGCAAGGTTATAAAAATAATTTCCAACAAATAAAAGTAATAGAATTAAAATTATAATAATAAGTATAATTATCATAAAACATCTCCTTTTAGTTTAATTACAATTACAATATCAAAGAGATTTTAAATAATCAAATAAGTTAGCAAAAAAGTAGTTAAGATATTGGAAAATCCAAATAATAAGTGTAATTTTGTCTTTAATATGATAAAGTATAAATGATGTAGTTATATAATTAGGAAATGAGGAAAGAAATGGGAAAAAATTTTAATAATATAGGAATAGAAAAAAAGTTAGAAAAAGAATTAATAAATCAAAGGATTTATTCACCAACATTAATTCAAGAACTTACAATACCAGAAATACTTAATGGTGTAGATGTGATAGGTAAAGCTCAAACAGGTACTGGTAAAACATTATCTTTTATGCTACCTATTTTTCAAAATATAGAAACGAATTCTGAGTATATACAAGCTTTAATAATCTCTCCAACAAGAGAATTAGCTAGACAATTATATGAAGAAGCTCTTAATTTAAAAGGATATAAAGATGTTAATATTTTATGTGCTTATGGTGGAGAAGATGTAAACAAACAATTAAGCAAGTTAAAAAGAGGTATAGATATTGTAATTGCCACTCCTGGTAGATTACTAGACCATATTAATAGAGGGAGTATAGATCTATCAAGGGTAAAATACTTGGTAATTGATGAAGCTGATGAGATAATTAATATGGGATTTTTTAATGACGTTGAAGAGATAATTAACAAAACACCAAAATCTAGACAGACACTTTTATTCTCAGCAACAATACTTCCAAATTTAAAAAATACAGCAAATAGATTTATGAAAAAACCAGTTATAATAGAAGCAAAAGAAGAAAGTATTTTAGAAGAACAGATAGAAGAAAAGAAAATATACACAACTGATAGACAAAAATATGATGATTTAATAAAATATTTAAATGATGAAAATCCTTTTATGTCTATAATATTTTGTAGAACAAAAAGAAGAGTTCAAGAGTTAACTACAAAATTAAAACAAGATGGATATAATGTGGATGAATTACATGGGGATTTATCTCAAGCTAAAAGAAATAGAGCTATGAAAAACTTTAGAGATTTAAAGACACAATATCTAATAGCTACAGATATAGCGGCAAGAGGCTTAGATATTGAAGGGATATCACACGTTATAAATTATGATGAACCAGATGGGGATATAAAATATACTCATAGAATAGGAAGAACAGGACGTGCAGGAGAAGAAGGAGTAGCAGTTACTTTTATAGTTAAAGATAAAAAATAATCTATATGTATTATTTTATAGTTTTAGTATATAATTATAGTAATGAATAACAGATGATTAATCATCTGTTTTTTTATAATCAAAAGTACTTATAAGTAAAAATATTAAATTTATTATATAATATAAGAGTGATTAAATTTATAATTAGTTGAAAAACTTTTAATATACTCATAATAGGAGGAAAAGCAATGAAACTTAATATGTATGTTTTATATGGTGGAAGAAGTATCGAGCATGAGGTATCAGTTATATCAGCAACATCAGTTTTTAATGCAATAAATAAGGAGAAATACAATGTATATCCTATATTTATTACTAAAGAAGGAAAATGGTGTAGTTACGGAAAATTAGAAACTAATATTGAAAATTCAGACGATTTAATTTTAGAGACAGAACTATCTGTTACAGAGTCTTTAGGAGAATTTATAAAAAGTATAGATTATAATTCTAATAATATGGTTTTTCCAGTCTTACATGGGAATAATGGTGAAGACGGAACGGTTCAGGGTCTATTAGAATTAATAGATATTCCTTACATAGGAAATGAAGTATTATCATCTGCTTTATGTATGGATAAAGTAGCAACAAGTGATGTTTTAAGAGCTCACAGTATACCACAAGCAAAATATACTTCTGTTTATAAATTTAAATGGGATGATAACAAAGAAAATGTATTAGATGAGGTATTAAATGAATTAGAATTACCAGTATTTGTAAAACCTGCAAATTCAGGTTCAAGTGTAGGAATTACAAAAGCAACTACTAGAGAAGAACTTATAAAAAGTATAGAACTTGCATTTATATATGATGTAAAGCTACTAGTTCAAGAGGAAGTTGTTGGTAAAGAAGTGGAAACATGTATTATAGGAAACAACAAACCTGAAGTTTCTTTATCTGGAGAACTGGAAATGGAGGATGCTTTTTATGATTATGAAGCTAAATATATAAAAAAAGCTGCCATACCTGTTATACCAGCTAGATTAGATAAAGATATAAGTGAAAAGGTAAGAGAAATAGCACTAGAAACATACAATGTATTAGATTGTAGAGGTATAGCGAGGGTAGATATTTTTGTTACAGAAGATAATAGAATACTTGTAAATGAAATAAATACTATGCCTGGATTTACATCTATAAGTATGGCACCTATGCTTTGGGAGAAGACTGATAACTCTACATTTGAGGAATTAATAGAAAGATTAATTAAATATGCTTTAGAAAGATATGATGAGAAAAACTCTTTATCAAAAGTGAAGGTGACTAAGTAGTGATTAGAGTAGATGTAAAAGATATAGTAAATTTAAGTGAAGGTATTTTAGAAAATAGAGAATTTTATAATATACCAGTTGAAGGTGTATCAATTGATACAAGAGAAATAAATAAAAATAATTTATATATTCCAATAGTGGGAGAAAAATTTGATGGTCATAAGTTTGTTTTAGATGCAATTGAAAAAGGAGCTTCTGCATGTTTATGGAATAAAAATATAGATATACCGGATTTAGATTTTCCTTTTATTCTAGTCGATGACACTTTAAAAGCGCTACAAATATTATCAAAAAACTATAAAGATTCTATTGAGGATTTAACTTTAATAGGAATTACAGGGAGCAATGGTAAGACAACCACTAAGGATATTATGGAGGGAGTATTATCAAGAAAGTTTAAAACATATAAAACACAAGGTAATTTAAATAATCATATAGGTGTTCCGTTAACGCTTCTAGAATTAGATAAAGATACTAAAATAGGTATTATAGAAATGGGTACAGATGGATTCGGGCAGATTGAAGAATTGACACACATTGTTAATCCAGATATAGCTATGATTACTAATATTGGAAAATCTCATTTAGATTTATTGAAAAATAAAGAAAATGTTGCAAGGGCAAAATTTGAAATCTTAGATGGTTTAAAAAGTAATGGTCACTTTATATATAATAATGATGATGATACTTTAAATAAAGTAATTATAGAGTACGATATAAAGCAAGACTTAATAAACTATGGAGTTATTGAGAGTTCAGATTATAGATTAGAGCTTATAGAAGAGGGAATAGAAGGGATTAAATTTAAAGTATATGAAGGTGATACTTCTTTTGAATTATTTCTACCAATGTTAGGTAGGCATAATATGTATAATGCAGCTTGTGCAATTATAGTAGCTAGAATTTTAGATTTGACTTATGATGAAATTCAAGATGGTTTCTATAATATTAAGAAGACTGACATGAGAAATGATATTATGGAAGCTGAGAACTTTACTATTTTAAATGATGCATATAAATCAAACCCGAGTAGTCTACTAGCAGCATTGGATACACTAGAAAGCATTAAAGGATTTGAGAGTAAAGCAGTAGTTTTAGGAGATATGTTGGATTTGGGCGATGAGGTTGAATCTATTCACGAGGAAGTGGGAAAAAAGATAAAACCAGAAGTTGTAGATCAAATATTTACAATGGGGGATTTAGCTAAGCACATATCAATAGGTGCGAAAGAAAATTTTGAAAGTGAAAATATATATCATTCTAATACAAAAGAGGAATTAATTGATAATATAAATAAGTATATGACAAAAGATAGTTTAGTTTTATTTAAAGCATCAAGATCAGTTAGCTTAGAAGATGTTATAAACCAATTTATTAAAGATTAATTTAAATAAAAATCTTTATAATGGGGGTTAATATGTTGTGGTATGAAACTATTTTGAATGAATTTAATAATATTAAAGATAAAGACAAGAAAATTTCTATGGAAAATTATATGAAAAATAAGTTTGAATTTTATGGTGTACAGTCAAAAGATAGAATAAATATAGAAAAAAGTTATTTTACTAAATCACCCAAAGATTATTTAGATTGGGACTTTATTAATTTTTGTTGGAATCAAAATGAAAGAGAAATGCAATATGTTGGAATAAATTATTTAAAATATAAGAAAAAATTTATTACCCATGAAGATATTAAAAAGATTGAAGAGCTCATAACTTGTAAATCTTGGTGGGATAGTGTAGATAATTTTAATCAAATACTTTCTCATTTATTAGTTGATAATAAAAAGATAAAACAAGAGATGATATTTTGGTCTAAAAGTTCTAATATATGGTTAAGAAGATCCAGTATATTATCCCAATTAAAGCTAAAAGAAAAGACGGATGAGGAATTATTAACGAAAGTAATAAAAAATAATTTAGACAGCTCTGAATTTTTTATTAATAAATCAATAGGATGGGCATTAAGAGAATATAGTAAAAGTAATAGTTTTTTTGTAACACAGTTTATTTATGATAATAAAGAAAATTTAAGTAATTTAAGTATTAAAGAAGCCAGCAAATACTTATAAGATGATACTCTTGCTAATTAAAGCAAGAGTATTTTTTTTGAAATATCTTGACTATTTTAACTCACGGTTGTATAGTTAGTTATAGAAGTAACTAACCGATGAAAGGATGTGATAAATTGATTGGAGGAAATATTGAAAAGCCAATATATCTGCAAGTAGTTGATTTTATAGAAAATGAAATATTAGAAGATAGGCTAGTTGAGCAAGATCAAGTTCCATCTACAAATGATTTTGCACGAATTTATGATATAAATCCAGCAACAGCTAGAAAAGGTCTTAATATTTTAGTTGATGAAAAAATATTATATAAAAAACGAGGATTGGGTATGTTTGTTGAAAAAGATGCTAGATCTAAAGTTAAAAATAAAAGAAAGAAAGATTATTTTGAAAGTATTTTACCTAATACTATAAAAGAGGCATACAGGCTAGACATATCAATGAATGAAATATTAGAATTTATAAAAAAATGGAGTGATGATAATGAATAGAATTTTAAAATATGATTTAAAAGAAATAAGAAATTTTAGTTTAACTCTAATGGGAATAACATCATTAATTATGATTGTATCTTATATATTAAATACAAAATTTGATACAAGCTTTGTATTAGCTACAATTCAGGATGTAGCAGGGGATAAAAGAGGTATTTCAATAGCTCAAAGTAGTATTTTGTTTTATCTATCTCTTTGATGATAAATGCATTTTTATGGATAATGACTAATGCTAGTTTGAGATTAAATATGAGTGTAACAAGAAAAAATATATTTAAATCTATACTCCTTAATAATATATTAAAAAGCCTAATAATATCTATCTTTTTAAGCGTTATATTAAAATTAGAAATATTTTTTATATCTGAAGTAATAAAAAATAATCCAGAATATGTTTATCTTAATACTATGGGCAGTATAGATATAGTAAAAACTAACATTTTAATGCTAGTAATTAATAATTTTACCATCATCTTATCAATAGTAAGCCTATGGACATTAATAGCAATGCTAATAAAAGTATTTTCATATAAAATTATACTTTTTTTAATAGCAATACAGATAATTTTAGAAAATGAATTTTTTCTAGGCGTAAAAAATATGATAGGATCATTATCAATAGATAATCTAATAGATAATATGGGGAATAAATATTTCGTATTATTAGGAATGATAACTATTTTTTCTAAATATTTATTAACATACTTACTTACAATGAACTTACAGTCAAAAGGAGAATAGTAATGATATTAATTAAGAATTTAAATAAGACCTATAAATCAGAAAAAGTATTGAATAATTTAGATTTACAAATAGATGATAAGAAAGTATATGGATTAATAGGTAGGAATGGAATAGGTAAATCTACTCTATTTAATATCCTAGGATCCAGAATAAAAAGAGATAGTGGAAGCATATTGTTAAATGGAAGAGAAATATATGAAAATCAATCACTGGTAGAGCAGATTGTTCTTATAAAAGAAAATGAAGCAGAATTTGAATATATGACAATTAAAGATATATTTAATAATGCTAGAAATTTATATAAAAATTGGAATGAAGAAAAATTTAATGAGTTAGTTTATAAATTTTCTTTTGAAAATAATTTAAAGAAAAATTATAGCAAACTTTCAAGAGGGAATAAAAGTATATTAGGTATAATTTTAGGTATATCTTCAGATAGTGAATATTTACTTTTAGATGAACCAACTCTTGGAATGGATGCAGTTAATAGAGAAATATTTAATAATATTATTTATGACGAGATAGATGACAATGATAGAACTATAATAATATCTACTCATAACATAGATGAGACAAGCAAACTATATGAAGAAGTTATTATTCTTAATGATGGAAATATATGTCTAAAAGAAAAAACAGAAGTTATATTAGAAAATGCATATATAATAATGGGTGATTATGATACTATTTATAATAAAATAAAGGATAAAAATATATTAGATATTGAAACATTAGGAAATACAAGTTTATTTTACATCTTAGATAATCTAGGCTTTGATGAAATAGAAGCTTTAATTTCTACTGGTAATAAAATAGAAAAGATTGGCTTACAAAAGTTATTTGTATACTTAACAAAAGATAAAGAGGATATAATCAATTAAGATTTTATCCTCTTTTTGCCCAGTCGGGTAGTTTATTTATTTTAGTATTAATATCAATAAGTTTAACAGTAAAACCTTCAAGAATTGAATTATCTTTAAAGTAAGAATTCTGCTTAATTAATGATCCCGTTTTTACTATACAATTGTTTCCAATCTCAGAATAATCACTAATTATACTTGCAGCTTCTATTATTGTATTTTCTCCTATAGTACATCCATGTATCACACAGTTAGGACCTATAGAAACATTATTATTAATTACTAATTTATTATCAGGTAGTAAGTGAAGTACAGAATTCTCTAAAATTGTAACATTATCTTTTATAATAATAGGGCCATGAGAATTTCCTATAATTCTCACTCCACTAGCTATATAGCAATTTTCTCCTATTATTACATCCCCAGTAATCTCAGCATTTTTATCAATGTAGCTTGTGGGATCAATTGTAGGATACTTATCCTTATATTTATATATATTATTCATATAATCACCCTCATATATATTTTTGTTTTCCTCATCTAAAATAGAGATATCATTATTTCTCATACTCCTAATCATATCTAGATCTTTATCTGTAAGTGAACGAATTATTCTAAAAGGTCTACCTACAACTACTGAATTATCAGGAATTATTGCATTCTCAGGTATTAAAGTTCCTTCGCCGAAGATACAATTATTTCCAACTATAGACCCTGGAAGAAAAATACTGCCATTACCTATTTCACATAAGTTACCTATAGTTGTTCCTATTGCAATACACTTATGTCCAAATACAACTTTCTGGCCAACATTAATTGGATACTTTTTAGTACCTATTAACACTGAGTTTTCAAGTACCCATGAGTTACTTGATATATGGACAGATTCCTTATCAGAAAATATGCTAGAACCTTGAGAAATATACACATTATCTCCATAAGATAGTTTACCTATAACACTTGCAGAAGAGTCCATCTTTAATTTACTCATAATATCCTCCTTATTAATAGTTATTTAATGTAGTATAGCATAATGTAGGTGTAAATGAAATCGTTGACAATATAATTATACAATGCTAATATTTATTTAATAATATTTATTTAATTTTAATATAATTTAATGATATTAAAATAGGAGGTAAGAAATGATTATAGATAATCTATTAACACCAAGCTTTTTGGTAAATTTAGACACACTAGAAAAGAATATAAAAGAAGTACAGACTATATTTGATAATTATGGAAAAGAATTATGGCCAATGATTAAAACTCACAAGAGTAGTGACATAGCCAAAATGCAATTAAAATATGGGGCTAAAGGTTTTTTAGTTGGAACATTAGATGAAGCTGAAATATTATCGAAACAAGGAGTAGAAAACATCACATATGCTTATCCTGTAGTTGGAAAAGAAAATATAAGAAGAGCAATAGAAATTTCAAAAAGAACTAATTTATATTTAAGTATAGACTGTATTGAGCAAGCAGAAGAATTAAACTTAGAATTAGAAAATGAAAATATAAAAATAAAAGTATTAATTATAATTAATTCTGGCTTAAATAGATTTGGGATTGAACCACAAAATGCTGGTAAATTTTATAATCTTATAAAAGATTTTAAAAATATTGAAATTGTTGGAATTGGAACACATCCTGGGCAAGTATATACTTCACATAATATGGAGGATGTAGAATATGTGGCTAATCAAGAGATAAAAGCAATGAAGTTGGCTAAAGAGTCTTTAGAAGAAGCAGGAGGTAGTGTATTAATTGTAGCAACAGGATCAACACCTACTATGTCCTTCGCAGCTAAAGATAAGGATATTACTATAGTAAGGCCTGGTAATTATGTTTTTTATGATAACATTCAAATGTCTATAGGTCTTGTAGGAGAAGAAGATTGTGCATTAACAGTTTTAGCAACAGTAATATCAAAACCAAAGGAAGATGTGTTATTAATTGATGCAGGAAGCAAGTGCTTAGGCCTTGATAAAGGAGCACATGGAAATAGTTTAATAGAAGGTTATGGTTATATAATTAATCATCCAGAACTTGTTATAACAGACTTATCTGAAGAGGTAGCTAAAATAAAAATAAAAGATCATACAGACATAAAAATTGGAGATAAAATACAAATTATCCCAAATCATTCCTGTTCAGCAGCAAATTTCACAAATTATTTAGTTGGTCACAGAAGTGGGGTAATAGAAAAACTTTTAGAAATAGACATGCGCGGTGGATCTATTAAAAGATTTCTTATATAAATAAATTAGATTATGCACCCTAAAATTACTTTTATTTTAGGGTTTATAGATTAGAATATAGGTGGGTTAATAGCAAAGATAACTTCAGCTAACTCATTAGAATCATTTATCCATCTATGATCAACTTTTTTAGGAATTCTTACACTATCTTTTTCGTTTAAAGAAAATTTGCTATTTCCTGCAATTAAAGTAATTTTACCCTTTATAACATAAGCAACTTCTTCACCATCATGATTCATACTAGTGTCAACAGTGCTAGTTCCAGGTTCAAGTACCATTCTATAAAATCCTATATCACCTTGTAAATCAGGTATTAGAAGTTCATAAAGCAAACCATGATTTTCCTCTTTTGATACTATTTTTCTTCTAGTTTCTGGAGTAACAACTATATTTGATAAATTGTTATCTTCAACAAAAAATTGAAACATTGGTATTTCTAACGCATTAGCAATTTCTCGAAGTGTATTAATTGAAGGATTTGCTAAATCTCTTTCAATCTGACTAAGCATTGAAGATGAGATATTAGTTATATCTGCAATTTCTTTTATAGATAAACCTTTTTGGGTTCTATATTCTCTGATTTTACTGCCAATATTAATATTCTTATTCATATTATTCACCCCTAATAAATATATAATTGTAATTATATCATAAAAGGAGTTTAAATTTAAATTATGATAATATTAATTGAAATATATGGGGAATTTGCTTATATTAAATATAACAAAGGAGGCAAATATGGAGATAATAGAAAAGAGAAAATTAAAATTTCAAGAAAATATTAATTTATATAAAGTAAAGGAAGATAACTATATACCAGAGAACTTTTATATTACTACTAATTACCCTACTTATATATATTATGAGGATAAATGTTATTTTTTAAAAAGCATAAGAAAAAATTGTGCAGTTATATTAAAAAATGATGAATTTCAAGTAAAAAGTATTAGAAATATAAATAAGGGCGATAAAATAGTTCTATCTACAACAGAAGATGGTTCTGAAGGTGTGTTTGTCGATTTTAATTTATTAAATGACTTTAAAAATATGGGCTTATTCACTTATGAATCTGATATAAATAAGGAGTATGATAAGTTGATTGATAGGCTTATAGATGAAAAAAATAATGGAGGATATATAGTTTGGGTTTTAGGACCAAGTGTAATATTTGATTATGATACTAGGAATGCTTTGGAAAACTTGGCTAGGAATGGTTATATAAATTGTGTATTTGCAGGTAATGCAATGGCAACACATGATATAGAAGGTGGATATTTAAATACTGCTTTAGGTCAAAATATTTATACTCAAGAAAATGTGTTCAATGGCCATTATAATCACTTAGATTTATTAAATGAAGTAAGAAGAAGTGGTAGTATAAAAAACTTTATAGATGAAGGAAATGTTAAAAATGGTTTTATGAAAGCACTGATAGAAGAAAATATTCCATATGTTTTGGCAGGATCAATAAGAGATGATGGACCACTTCCTGATGTATATGCTGATATGAATAAAGCATTAGATGAAAAGGAAAAATATCTTGAAAAAGCTAGCCTTGTAATTGGACTTGCTACTATGCTACATAATTCTTCTACTATAAGTATTATGCCAAGCTATAAATATATAAAAGAAGAAATAAAACCTATATATTTTTATGGCGTAGATATTACAACCAATGTTTTATTTCAACTATCAAATATAAGAGACCATTTAGCTTTTGTACCTTTTATAACTAATGTACAAGATTTTGTTGTAAATATAAATAGAAGATTAGAAGAAAAAGAGGTGGGATTTGATGAAAGAGATAGTTAAATTTAAGCACCCTGACTTGTCAGAAGGAGTATTTAAATCGGCAGCAAATGTTAAATTAGAGGAAGTAAAAGAAGATGGTATAGCACCAGAAAATTTTCATGCTCTTTCAATTTATCCTGAATACTTTAAAGTAAATAATAAATGGTTACTTGCAACAAATAGTAGAATGGATACAGTTTGTGTTGTAGATGATACTTTAGGAAGTGAGAAGCTTTATATAAAAGAATTTAGAAATTTAAAAAAGAAAGATAAAGTTGTAATAGGAAGAACAGAGGATGCCTCAGAGGGAATATATGTTTATACAGAAGGATTTTTAAATGAATCAGAAGATAAAGAGACATTTGCATTTAGAGATAGTAGATCAAGAGAAACAGCATATTCAAAAGATTATGATGACTTATATGATTTATTAAGATTTGAAAGAGAAAATAATGGATATGTAACAGTAGTACTTGGAATGACATTACTAACTGATAAGAGGTCCCAAAAATCTTTGACAGAATTAATCAATAAAGGATATATAGATGCGATTTTTGCTGGAACAGATACTATAGCTTTAGATTTACTGCAAAGCAGTGAAGAGAATTTAGATATAAATGATAGTAACTTAATAAGAGTTATAAATAAAGTTAATAATTATGGATCTATCAAGGAATATATATCTAATGAAAAATTATGTAATAGTTTTGTCAAAGCCTGCTATGAAAATAATGTTAACTTAGTAATCCCTGGAACAATTAGGGATATATATCCATTGCCTGAAACTATAAATAATGTTTATGCAGCACAGGATATAATGAGACAAAACCAGATGAAAACTACAAGTGTTATAATGTTAGGATCAATTCTTTATAGTATAGCTACCGGGAATATGACCCCTTCATATAACGAGTTTGATGAATCAATTAGACCTATATACATATATACAGTTGATATACAAGAATTTGCAGTAAATAAGCTTGCTGATAGAGGTAGCCTTACTGCGGTTTCTATTGTAACTAATGTTAAAGATTTTATAGAAAATGTAAATAATTCATTATAATAAAACCAGCCTAGGCTGGTTTATTTATTTTTGCTGTATTGATTTGTATACAACTCATAATAATATCCCTTGTTTCTCAGAAGTTCATCATGAGTTCCTTTTTCTACGATTTCTCCTTTTTGTAATACTACAATAATATCTGCATTTTTTATTGTAGATAATCTATGTGCTATAACAAAAGAAGTACGTCCTACTAAAATATTATTAATTGCTTTTTGAATGGTTTGTTCAGTTTGTGTGTCAATGGAAGATGTTGCTTCATCAAGTATAAAAAGTCTAGGATTTTTTATAATAGCACGAGCAAATGATATAAGCTGCTTTTGACCAGTAGATAAAAGGGCACCACCCTCACCAACAATGTAATTATAATTATCAGGTAAATTCATAATAAAATTATGAGCATCTACTAGTTTACATGCACTTATAATATCTTCATCTGTAGCATTTAAGTTTCCATAGAGAATATTATCTTTAATAGTTCCATTAAACAGATGTGGAGTTTGTAAAACATATCCAAGATTGTTGTGAATAAAATCTTGAGGAAGAGTTTTATAATCTTTGCCATCAACTTTTATAACTCCGTCTTTAGGCTCGTAGAATCTTGAAATTAAATTTACAATTGTAGACTTTCCAGATCCAGTTTCTCCTACTAATGCTACTGTTTGGCCACTTTTTATATTTAAATTAAAGTTTTTTAAAACAATTTCATCTTCAGTATAATAAAATGTAACATCATTAAATTCGATATCACCTTTCATTTCAGGTAAAGAAATATCTTTAAAATTCGCGAGTACCTCTTCAGAATCAAATATTTCAAGCTCTTCATCCATTAATTCGAAAAAACGTTCAGCCGATGCCTGAGCAGTTTGTAATTCTGAAAATACTATAGCAATTTGATTGATTGGTTCAAAAAATTGAGATGCATATGAAATAAATACAATTAGTGTTCCGTAAGATATTACTCCATTGATTACATCATTACCACCTACTCCTAAGACTAAGGATGTTATAGTCGTTCCAAATATTAAAACAATAGGTATATAAATAGATGATGTTATCAGAAACTTTACAGAACTTTGTCTCATAGATTCAGTTATTTCACTAAACTCTTTAAGATTTAACTCTTCTGTATTTAGTGTTTTTGTTGTTTTTGCTCCTTGTATATCTTCATTAAATGAAGCAGTTATTTTAGAGTTAATTTTTCTAATGTGCCTTTGTGATTTAAGCATAGTTTTTTGAAAATAATTACTAATTAATATCAAAATAGGGAGCATACCAATTGTAATTATTGCAAGCTTAGTATTTAATCTAAACATAACTATAGTAATTACAATCATGAGTGATAGACCCCATAAAATATCTACAACTCCCCAAGATATTATTTCTGATAATCTAAGAATATCAGATGTTAGTCTTGACATTAATGATCCCACAGCATTTTTATTATAGAATGAAAGTGGTAGATTTTGAAGTTTTTCAAAACCTATTTTTCTTAAATCATAAGCCATTTGGGTTTCAATCTTCCCAGCTATAGATATAAAACTATAAACAGTAATTGCTAGGGATAGAACTAATATAAAGAAAATAACAGCAAAGTATACTATATTAGATATATTGTTACCAATTATAAAATTATCTATAGCATATTTATTTAATAAAGGAAATATTGCATCGAATATACCAAGTAGTACCATAATAAATCCTAGTTTAATAAATTGTAATTTATATGGTTTTAAATATATAAGAAAATTTTTCCAAGTTTTAAAATTTAGTTTTTTATTTTGTTTATCATTTGTGATTTCCAAAATATTACACCTCCTCGGTAGTATCTGGATTTTGCATAAGATACAAGTCTTTGTAAGATCCTTCTATACTTATTAATTCATTATGTTTTCCAATTTGATCAATTTCTCCATCTTTTAGTATAACTATTAAATCCGCCTCCTTGGCAGTTGAGACCCTATGAGATATTATAAATGTTGTAGATTTATGTTTTCTATTTTCTAAGGCTGTACGTATTTGTATATCTGTCTTAGTATCTACAGCTGAAAGAGAATCATCAAAGACCACTATAGGATAGTTGTTAATGATTGTTCTGGCAATAGCAACTCTTTGTTTTTGTCCACCAGATAATGAAGATCCTTTTTCTCCAATTATAGTATCATAACCTTTATCAAAAGAAGTTATATCATCATGTACAGAAGCAATCTTAGCAGATGAAATTACACGTTCATTATTAAACTCAGGATTAACCTGTTTTATATTTTCATTAATTTTCTTAGAATATAGAAAAGGTTCTTGCAATACTAGACCAACATTTTTTCGTACATGTGATTTATCAATTCTGTTTAACTCATTTCCATCTATCAGAATAGAACCTTCTTCATACTCATAAAGTCTAGATAAAAGAGATACAAGGGTAGTCTTACCAGATCCTGTAGGACCTAGAAGAGCTATTGTATCACCTTTTTTCGCATGAAATGAAATATTTTTTAATGTTTTTCCTGTTTCATCATAAGAAAAAGATACATTCTTAAATTCTATATCTCCATTAATTTCAGGAGTAAAATCAAATTCATTTAAATTTTCAATTTCTTTACTTAAAATCTCATTAATTCTAGATAAACTTACATTAGCTTTACCCATTTCAGTTAAGTTTCTTCCCATCTGCCTAACAGGCCAAACTAACATATTAATAAATGTTGCAAATGCAGTAAATTCACCTAAAGTTAGTTGGTTATTGTATGTAAGAATACTTCCATACACAACAATAACTCCAACTTGACTCATACTAAGTAGATCTGAAATTCCCCAGTATTTTGCCATGTTTTTAGTTATCTTATATGATGCATCTTTATATTCAGCATTTATTTTATCAAATTTTTCAATTTCAAAATTTTGCTTATTAAAAGCTTTAACAACTCTTACACCCGTTAGATTTTCTTGTAGAATTGTATTTAAACTACCATCTTTTTCTTCAGCAATTGTAAAATCTTTTTTTACTAGTTTAAAAAAGATTACTGAAAATAAAAAAGTGAAAGGCAGAATAATTATTGACGCTAAGGTCATTTTAGTATTAAGTTTTGCCATAGTAATTATAATGGTAAAAATCATACAAAAAGCACTAAAAAATTCAACTAACTGAATTGATAGAAATCTTTTTAAAGTTTCAACGTCAGAAGTACATCTTTGTATAAGTTCACCTGTTTCACTTTTTACATGAAAATCATATGGTAGTTTTTGAATATGATCATAAAGATGATTTCTTAAATTTTTAATTGTTTCTTCTGCAGCTATACCTGTTAAGTATTTCCTAAGAAAAAAGAATATACCACGAATACAGGTAAATAAAATAAGTATTAGGCCTATTATCCATAGATTTTCTCTAAGATAATTAACTCCTCCTAGTTTGGAAATAGTATTTTCCATAAATAAGTTATTAATATCTTTATCTTGTAGGATGTTATCAATTGTAGTTTGAAGTATTATTGGACTTGCTACAACTAGTAGTTGTGAAATAATAACAGACACTAGACCAAAGAAATAATAAATTTGATGCTTTTTCATATACTTTTTAATTTGTTTTAAATTATCCATAAATTCCTCCTAAATAAAAAAACACCATAGGTATACCTATGGTGTGGTTGTTTGAAGACATAAAAAATCCATAGGCACAAACCTATGGTTATTTGTAATAAAAATATTTATGCGCTAAATAAATTTATAAATATAACTAATAGGTTGTTTTAAACAAAGTTTATTTGATTTTATTAATAAATTAACTCTTAACTTGTTCATTTTAGACAACCTCCTTTTTGTTATATTTTACTTTAATATAATATTACACTAAATAATTAAATTGTCAACATAAATTTACAAAACCTATCTAAAAAACTAAAATAGTTTTTTAGATAGGTTATTTAGGTTTTCTAGAAGAAGGTTTCTTTCTGAAATTACTTCTTCAGCATTATCAAATTTTTCGGATTCACTTTCAACATAAATCTTACTTTCCTTAGAAAGATTATTAGCTGCGAAAGTATAAACTGCATTATTTTCTTTATCAATATGTCTATTTAACAAATCTCTATAAGCAATACTATTTCCAATAATATCTAATTTGTCAGCAGTAGTTGGCTTATTACCAATCATCTTATCTAATACATTTAATATATTAGATAAATATAGTCTTCCTAGATCATGTTCTACATACATACCAGTTCTAATTAATTTTTTTGCAGTTGGACCTAAAGTATTTTCCATTTCTGTAAACAGAATATCTTCTTCTTTTTGGTGATGAAGTTTATCTCCATAAACTTTTCCAAACTCAACAAAAAAATAAAAATCATCTTTGCTAAAATCATCATTTTCAATTAAATTAGAACAAGCTTTTTCTAAACATCTTGTTAATAGAAGAATATTTTCATGCTCTTTTATCAATATTTCTATACTTTTCATATATTCACCTCTTTTTAATTTCAAAAATATCATCACTAATTATATTAAATAGATAATCAGTATTAGATAGTATACCTTCAATAAGTTTTAACCTAATTATATTATATACTTCAATATCTAAAGAAAAACTATTAAAATATTTTGAATGTATATTAATATTCTGTCTTAATAATAATTCAGACTTATCTTCAGATAATATAGTATTGACATTATCACAAGGCATTCCATCAAGTAGTAAATCATTTAAACTATTATATATATCCTTAGAAGAAGAAGACTTGTTAATTGGAAGATTTTTTCCAAATTTAAATGCTATATTTTTTAACTCATCAATATTTGTAATATCTTCACTTATTATAATACTAATAATATAAGCAAACTTATATTCAACATAATCAACTTTTTCTTGTAACCAACCATGAATATTTTCTGTATTAATTTGATCTACTAAGGGTTTAGTAGATAATGCGCTATATTTTAAATGAACTTTATTAGTTAATGCATCATTAGAAATAGATGATATAATAAATTCATTAAAATTATCTTGGATCTTTATTTTTTCATATAACCAGTTATGAATTGGACCTAAATATTTACTCATAATAGCCTCCTATACGTTTTTGTATTATAATGACAGTATAGTATATTAGATAGAATAAATAAGTTGTAAAAACAACGAATTGAAATATTTATATAAATTTAATAAAAGGAGACTTATATGGAATATTGGGATGTATATGATAGAGATAGAACAAAAACTGGTAAGAAAGTAAAAAGAGGTAATAAGTCATATGGTAATAGTAACTTATTAGGCTCAGAATATCATTTAGTAGTACATATATGTATATTTAACTCAAATAATCAGATGTTGATTCAAAAAAGACAATCAAGCAAGGAAACTTTAGCTAATTTATGGGATATATCTGCTGCAGGAAGTGCATTATTTGGCGAAACATCCTACGAAGCTGCACAAAGAGAAGTTTCTGAAGAACTAGGATATGCGATAGATTTATCTGGTAAAAGAGAACACTTAAGTATTAATTTTGATAGAGGATTTGATAATTTTTATTTAATAAATGAAGATATAGATTTAGATAGTTTAACTTTGCAAAAAGAAGAAGTGCAAGCAGTAAAATGGGCAAAAGAAGAAGATATATTAAAATTAATAGATGAAGGAGAGTTTGTTCCGTATTACAAAGATTTAATTAGACTTTTATTTTCTATGAAAGATAGACCTTTAGGTTCACATAGTAAAAATATATAAAAGCTGTATCCTAACTAAAAGTTATTAGCTGGGATACAGCTTATTTTTTATGGCATTTATTGACTTTGTTCCTATATTTGATAGGTGTGGTATTTGTTATTTTTTTAAAGACTATATTAAAATAATTCTGATTATTAAATCCAGTATTTAATGCTATATCAAGAATAGATATGTTTGTATTGTTTAAAAGTTCTTTAGCTTTTTTTATTCTATATTCATTTAAATATAAACTAAAAGTTTTATTTGTTTCTTCTTTAAATATTTTACAAAAATATGGTTTTGTAATATCTAAAAATTTAACTATTTGGTCAAGAGTAATTTCTTCTTTATAGTGCAGATGAATATAATCAATTGCTTTTCTTACATGAATACTATAATGAGTAGAGTTATTAGTAGATTCCTCTTGTAGGTAAGAAAAATCAACTATTAAACTTCTTAGTAGATAAATAATTTGAGGAATTAAGTCATGTGGTTTATATTCAACATCTTTTCTTTTCCTATCTACGCTAAAAGGACCTATTATAAAAAAACCTAAACTTAAATCTTGTGGATATATTGGATGTGCTGTAAATACTAGATTACTACAACAGGACATAGTAATAATATTAGGTTTTTCTTGTTTATCTAACTCTTTTTTTAAATTACTCAAAAGATTTAAGTTGTTACAATTCATACATTTTTTATTTTGATCTTTATATTCATATATTAAAGTTTCATCCATATTATAAGCTGCTATAGGCAGATTAGTTATATGATAAAAACTTTCTATGACATATTTAATATGTGTAAAAAACCCCATTTTATACCTCCTTAATAATTTAACATTAATATAGATATATTAATATTAATATAGTAAAAGAAATAATATTAATATAATGATATCGTATTGATAAAGGTTATCAATAAGAAACTATAATAATTATATCACTAATATAAAAATACAGCAATGAGGTTGATTATGAAAAATACTTATTTAATAGTTATATTAATTATAGTCTCTATAATATCTTTATTTATAGGGGTTAATAGTATAACAATAAATGATTTATTACAAAATAATATGGAAAAAATAGAAATAATGTACTTAAGTAGAATACCAAGACTATTTAGCATAATAATAGCTGGTATGGCTATGAGTATTTCAGGTATGATTATGCAGCAAATAAGTAAAAATAAATTTGTATCACCTACTACAGCAGGAACTATAGATTCTGCTAAACTAGGCTTACTAGTTTCTATAGTAGTATTTAAGAGCAATACAATATATGAAAGAATGATAATTTCTTTTATATTTGCTTTATTAGGTACGTTTTTATTTGTAAATATTTTAAATAAGGTAAAGGTGAAAAGTAGTGTGATGATACCTTTAATAGGAATAATGATAGGAAATATTATAGATTCAATTACTACTTTTATAGCTTATAGATATGATTTAGTTCAAAATATATCATCTTGGCTTATGGGAGACTTTTCAATGATTATTAAAGGTAGATATGAATTACTATTTTTATCTATCCCACTACTTATAATGAGCTATATTTATGCAAATAAATTTACAATAGCTGGGATGGGGGAAGATTTTTCTGTAAACTTAGGATTGAATTATAAAAGAGTAGTAAATATAGGCATATCAATAGTAGCCCTACTATCATCAGTAGTAATAATAATAGTAGGAAGAATTCCATTTTTAGGTCTTATTATTCCTAATATAGTTTCTTTAATTAATGGAGATAATATGAAAAACAATGTTTTAACTACCGCATTATTTGGATCAATATTTTTACTGTTATGTGATATATTAGGAAGAATTATAATTTATCCTTATGAAGTTTCAATTAGCCTAACAGTAGGAATTATAGGTAGTATAGTATTTTTATTTCTTTTATTTAGGGGGACAAACAATGAATAATAAAAAAATAATACTTCTACTTATAATAGTTATAGCTATTAGTTCATTAATTTTTATTTTTCAAGGAGTTACTCAGAAAAATATAGAATACCTGTTATCTAGAAGGTTACCGAAAGTTTTAGCAATTATAATTACTGCGATTACTATTGCCTTATCTACAACTATATTTCAGACAATAAGTAATAATATTATTTTGACTCCTAGCATAATGGGTTTAGATTCACTATATCTATTTGTTCAAACACTTATTATTTATATTTTTTCATCAAGCAGTATATTAGTTATTAATAAAAATATAAACTTTTTTGTAAATGTTTTAATAATGCTTATATTTTCATTGATACTATATAATTTAATATTTTCAAAGATTAATAAAGATATTATGATGCTTCTATTAGTGGGGATGATTTTAGGAACACTTTTTCAAAGCATTTCATCTTTTATGCAAATGATGATAGATCCCAATGAGTTTGCTCATTTGCAGGGTAAAATGTATGCTTCATTTAATAATATAAATACAAATATATTATTAATATCTAGTTTTATTGTTGTGAGTATATTTATATACCTATTTAAAATTAATAAAACCTTAGATTGTCTCGCATTAGGTCGAGATATGGCAATTACACTAGGAGTTGACTATGAAAAAGAAACTAAAAAATTATTACTTCTAGTTTCAGTTTTAATTTCAATCTCAACAGCTCTAGTAGGTCCTATAACTTTTTTAGGAATACTTGTTGTAAATCTAGCTAGAAGTGTTATGACAGGATATGAACATAGAAAGCTTATTATAATTTCCTCTTTAATATCAGTTGTATTTCTAATTGTAGGACAAACAATTTTAGAAAGGCTATTAAACTTTAGCACACCAATTAGTGTAATGATAAACTTTGTTGGGGGAATTTACTTTATATATTTATTATTAAGGGAGAATACAAAATGATAGAAATTAAAAATGTATCTAAATCATTCGGAAATAAAACAGTTGTCAAAAATGTAAATACAACTATAAAAAAAGGTAGTATAACATCTTTTATAGGCCCAAATGGTGCAGGGAAATCTACACTTTTATCAATTATGGCAAGACTTATTGATGATTATGAAGGCGAAGTTATTATAAATGATAAGTCTTTAAAACAGTGGGATACAAAAGAGTTATCAAAAGTAATATCAATTTTAAAACAGTCAAATAATATAAGTTTAAAATTAACAGTAAAAGAACTTGTATCATTTGGGAGGTTTCCATATTCAAATGGGAATTTAAATAATGAAGATAAAGAAATAATAGATAGAACACTGAAATACATGAAGCTAGAAGAGATAAAGGATAAATATCTAGATGAACTTAGTGGTGGTCAAAGACAAAGAGCCTATATCGCTATGGTAATAGCTCAAGATACAGAGTATATACTGTTAGATGAACCTTTAAATAATTTAGATATGAAACATTCAGTAGAAATTATGCAAATTTTGCAAAATTTAGTAAAAGACTTTAATAAAACAATATTGATTGTAATACATGATATAAATTTTGCATCTAAATATTCAGATTATGTACTTGCAATGAAAGATGGAAAGGTGGTGGAAGATGGGTCAAAAAAGAATATTATAAATGAGAAAATTTTAAAAAGTATTTATGATTTAGATTTTAAAATAAAGCAAATGGATGATATGAGACTTTGTGTATATTATTAAATAAAATAGGGGTGTAATAATGAAATTAAGTAAAAAAATAACATTGGTTATGATTAGTATGTTAATAATAGTATTAGCAGTAGGATGTAGTAGTAATGATAATAATGATAATGAGGAAGTTATTTCAGAAAATAATGAATTAGAAAATCAAGAAATAAGTATAGTACATGAATTAGGAGAAGTTAAAATAAAGAAAAATCCTGAAAATATAGTTGTATTTGATTATGGTAGCTTAGATACATTAGATGCACTAGGAATTGATATTGTAGGTCTTCCCAAAAAAAGTGTTCCTAGTTATTTAGATAAATATAAAGATGATAAATATGAGGATTTAGGAACATTATTTGAGCCTAATTTTGATAAAATTTTTGAAATAGAACCTGACTTAATAATAATTTCTGGAAGACAAGCTGAATTATATGAAGAATTTTCAAAGATAGCTCCAACTTTATATGTAACAGTAGATGGAAGTAATTATATGAATTCCTTTAAAGAAAATATATCTACACTTAAAGAAATCTTTACAATAGATGATTTAGCTGATCAAAAGTTAGCTGAAATTGATGGAAAGATTGAAACTTTAAATGAAAAAGTTAAAGAAAATAATAAAAATGGATTATTTTTAATGACAAATGATGGAAACATGAGTGTATATGGAGAAGATTCAAGATTTGGTATATTATATAATGAATTTGGTATAAAACCAGCAGATGAAAACATAGAAGTTAGTAATCATGGACAAAAAGTAAACTTCGAATATTTAAAAGAGATTGATCCAGATTACCTATATGTTATGGATAGAGCAGTTATAGCTGGTGGGGAAACTTATGCAAAGGATATGCTTGAAAATGATATAGTAAAAGGAACAAAAGCTTATAAAGATGGAAATATTATTTATTTAACATCTGAAGTTTGGTATGTAGCTGCAGGAGGACTTAATGCTACAAGTATAATGGTCGATGATGTATTAAATAGCCTTAATTAAGAAATAGCTGCTTATAACTAATTAATTTTAGTTACTGGCAGCTATTTTTAAATAAATTCTTTAGATAGTTTTATATTGATATTATAATTTGGATATAACTTACCAATATATTTACATGTTTCATTTATTATTTCAGTTTCGTCATCAAGTGAACAAATAATATCACCATCTACTATAAGATCGAATATAATTTCTTTAGTTTCATAGTTAATACGAAAATCATGTATAGAGAATATTTCTTTTTTAGACTCCAAGCTTTTTCTAATTTCATTTTTCATTTTAACTTCTTTTTTATTAGAAGTTATTGGGTCCATATGAATAAGCATATCTATATTAAATTTATTAGATATTTCTCTTTCAGCTTGATCAATAATTCTATGAATATCTATAACGGACACAGTATCAGGAAATTCAACATGAATAGTTGCAAGTACTTTTCCTGGGCCATAGTTATGAATATTTAAATCATGCACACCAGAAATATATTTGTAACTAAGAACATGTTCTTCTATTTCTTGTAATATACTATCATCCAAAGTTTTTCCAAGCAAGGTACTTATAGTATCTTTTATTAAAGTAAATCCTGAATATATTATTATAATAGAAACTAAAAGGCCAATATATCCATCTATAGGAAAACTAGTGAAGTTAGAAATAATTAGAGATAAAGCTATTACAATAGTGGTAAAAATATCTCCTAAAGCATCAGTTGCTGTTGCTAAAAGCGCAGGAGATTCAATTTTTATTGATAATGATTTATTAAAATTATATAGAAAAAGTTTGAATATTATAGATAAAACAAGTATTAAAAAAGGTATTAATTGAAAATTTAAATCCTTGGGACTTTTGATTCTATCAAAAGAACTTTTTGAAAACTCAAATCCAACAAGTAGTACCAAAACTGCTATAACAAGAGCTGTTATATATTCCATCCTACCATGTCCATAAGGATGTTCTTTATCAGCAGGCAAACTTGATAATTTAAATCCTACTATAGTTATAACAGATGATAGGGCATCGGATAAATTATTAAAAGCATCTGCTAAAACAGCTATAGAATTAACAACAAGTCCTACTGATACTTTAATAATAAAAAGTAGTAAATTAAGAACAACTCCAAAGACCCCAGAAATGAGACCTATTTTAGTCCTATCAGCATTTGAAGATAAATCTTTATTTAATAATACTTTATTTATAAAAAAACTACTTAGCATACTATCCCTTCCTTTTCTAATACTATACCCTGAAAATATGAAATTAACTTAATAATAAATTAACTTTTCAACTTGGAAATAATACCCTTATATAGTATTATATTATTAGACAAATAATTAACAAAGATAAATAAGGAGTGATATTGTGGAAAGATTAATGAGAACACCATCAAGATATGTACAAGAAAAAGATGTATTATACAAGATGAAGGATCACACTGAAATGTTAGGTAAATCATTTTATGTTATAGGTAGTAGATCAGGAATGAAAGCAACTAAATCAAAGATAGAAAAAAGCTTTGAAGGATCAGATATAAATTTAGTATTTGAGGAGTTTAATGGAGAAAGTACTTGGAAAGAAATAGATAGAATTATAGACTTAATTAGAGAAAACAAATCAGATGTAGTAGTTGGGGTAGGTGGGGGAAAAACTATAGATACAGCAAAAGCTGTAGCTTATAAAGAAAACTTACCAATAGTAATTGTTCCAACTGTTGTAGCAACAGATGCTCCATGTACAGCTCTTTCAGTTATTTATACAGAAGAAGGAGAATTTAGTGATTATTTATTTTATCCTGTAAATCCAAATGTAGTTATTGTTGATACAGAAGTAGTAGCTAATGCTCCAGTAAGATTTTTAGTATCAGGAATGGGAGATGCACTAGCAACTTACTTTGAAGCAAGAGCATGTAGAGAAACATTATCTCCTACTTTGGCTTTTGGTGGACATACAGAAGCAGGATTTGCATTAGCAAAATTATGTTATGAAACTTTAATTGAATATGGAGAAGAGGCAAAATTAGCAGTTGAAAATAAAGTTGTAATACCTGCATTAGAAAAAGTTGTTGAGGCAAACACTTATTTAAGTGGTGTGGGTGCTGAGAATGGAGGGCTTGCAGCAGCACATTCAATCTATAATGGTCTTACCATTGTAAAAGAATGTAGTCATATGAGTCATGGAGAACTAGTAGCATATGGTACTATTGTGCAGCTTGTATTAGAAGGGGCATGTCAAGATGAGTTATATGAAGTTGTATCATTTTGTGATGCAGTAGGTCTACCTGTTAATTTAGAAGAAATTGGTTTAGATAAGGAAAAACACAAAGAACAGTTAAAAGAAGCCAGCATATTAGCTTGTCAAGAAGGAGAAAGTATCCATAATATGTTAGGTGGAGTTACGCCAGAGAAATTATTTGATGCAATGCTTGCAGCAGATTCTATTGTAGAGATGTTTAGATAATTAATTTATAAAAGATGGCTTCCTTTTAGGAAGCCATCTTTATTTGATAGTAATATATTTTTTTAAATGTTATAATAATATAAAAGATTAAGGAGGAATTTATGGATAAGACTAAAAATAATAATGATCTAGATGGCCTTATTTTGAAAAAAGCTGTAAGCATTGAAGCTTTTGTATGCATTGTACTAATAGGGCTTTTCTTTGCGGCTTTAGGAAGCAAAATGGGCTTTATGAATGCAGTTAATACATTACTAGCCACTGCCTATGACTTACTTCTTACAACAGTATTTCAGATTACTGCAATAGCTGTTATAGCAGGTGCTATGGCAAATATATTAACAGAATTTGGGGTAATAGCTTTGATTAATAAAATATTATCTCCATTAATGAAACCACTTTATGATTTACCAGGAGCAAGCATAATAAGTATATTTACTACATATTTATCAGATAATGCAGCTGTACTTACATTAGCTGATGATCACAGATTTAGAAGATATTTTAAAAAATATCAGTTGCCAGCTTTAACGAATTTAGGAACATCTTTTGGAATGGGAATGATAGTTACAGTATTTATGATGGGGCTTCCTGATGTTCCAGGTGAAAACTTTATATTAGCTGCATTAGTAGGAAATATAGCAGCTATTATTGGGAGTATAGTTTCTGTTAGAATTATGCTTTACCAAACTAAAAAGATATATGGAATTGAGCAAGAAGCAGAAGATGCATCTAAAGCAACTTATGATATTTTAGAATATAGGGAAATTAGTGAAGGAAGTACCGGAGTAAGATTATTAAATACAATGCTAGAAGGTGGAGAGACTGGTGTAAAAGTAGGTGTTGCAATTGTACCAGGAGTATTAATTATTTGTAGTATAGTTATGATACTTACAAATGGAGCACCATATAATGGGATATATACAGGTGCAGCTTATGAAGGAGTAGCATTTTTACCATGGGTTGGAGAAAAAATTAGTTTTATAACCAAACCATTATTTGGATTTTCATCCCCTATGGCAATATCAGTTCCAATAACAGCTTTAGGTGCTGCAGGTGCAGCAATAGGATTAGTTCCTAATATGGTATTAAAAGGTATTGTAAATGCAAATGATGTTGCAGTATTTACTGCTATGTGTATGTGTTGGAGTGGATATTTAAGTACCCATGTTGCTATGATGGATGGATTAAACTTTAGAGAGTTAACTAGTAAAGCAATATTATCTCATACCATTGGAGGTATTGTCGCAGGGATATTTGCAAATTATCTTTTTAAGTTAATAGTATTAATAGGAATATAAAATATAAATACCCACAAATTAAATCTAAGTTTAATTTATGGGTATTTTTTTAAAAGTTTTTATCATTAATTATTTTAGAAATATCAATCATTTTTTTTAGATTATTTAAAATTCTATTTTTTTCTTCTTCAGTTATATTTTCTTTAAGATACTTATCAGAAATTTCACCTTCATGCGCTAATATTTCAAGTATATCTAAACCTAAGTCAACATTATTTTTATATTCAGTAGAATAAGGGTTTTTAATATTAGATAAGCCCATTAGATAATCCATTGAAACATTAAAATGCTTAGCTATATCTTTTTTTATTTCATCATTAGGAACTCTTAAATTTGATTCATACTGTGATAAAGTTGAATTACTTATATTTAAATATTTAGCAAAATCTTTTTGATTAATATTATTTTCT
>CAYPYI010000001.1:0-110758 GCA_964415085.1 uncultured Tissierellaceae bacterium | reverse complement strand
TCATTATAAAAAGATTTATAAGATAAGTATATGGCTATAAAAGATGAGATAGAAGTTGTTGCAATTAACATAAAAGTGACAAGTATTTGATATTTGACTGCATCTATAGGACTAACACCTGCAAGTATAAGGCCTGACATCATACCAGGAAGGGAAACTATTCCTAAGGTTTTAGAAGAGTCGATAGTAGGAACCATTCCTGTTTTTATAGCATCATTTATAAACTCTTTAGAAGCTTGATATCTATTAGCACCTAGTGAAAGCTTTGTCTCTATTTGTTTTTTGTTAGATTCAAAATTTGAATACAAATTTTTAAATGATAAGCTAAGTGCTACCATTGCGTTACTAATTATCATTCCTGAAATAGGGATTATTTCATTAGGAACATAAACTATAGCTTTAGAAATAAGTAGTATAAATAAGGTAACACTTGTACCTATAAAAATAGAAATAAAAGAAAATAATTTTATATTTTTAATATTAGAAACTCTTTTAGCTGAGGTTATACTAGCATTATAAATCATTAAAATTAATAAAATTGTAGTAAAGATATAACTTTCTAAGTTAAAAATATAGCTTAATAGATAACCAACAATAAAGAGTTGAACTATTGCTCTTAGAGTACCTACTATTATATCTTTTTCTAGATTTAATTTTTGCCAGTAAGAAAAAAATATTGAAATCATAACTAGCGAAGAAGATAATAATAAAGCTTTATTTGTTAACTGCATTATAATTCCTCCTTATTAATTATTTTGCCATCATTTAACTCTATTAGATAGTCAGCATCTCTTTTTGCAAGGTCTATGTTGTGACTTACTTGTATTATAGTAGTATTTTTATTTAACTCTTTAAGAACATCCATTATTATTATACTATTTTTTTCATCTAATGCTGATGTTATCTCATCTAATAATAAAACATCCGGCTTTAGGATTAAGTTTCTAATAAGAGAAATTCTTTGAGCCTCTCCTCCGGACAAATTGTCATTAGACTTTTCCAATATATCCTTACTTAAACTAAACAAGTCTAAAAAATAAAAAATTTCATCTTCATTATAGCTTAAATTATTAATATCATATACAAATTCAAAATTATCTTTTACCATACTACCTAACAAAATTGGATTTTGAAATGAAAAACTAATATTAGTTCTTAATTTAATAGGATCATATTGGGTATATGGTTTATTAAGATAATAAATATTTCCAGAAGTTGGGTTACTTAATGACCCAATAAGTCTAAGAAGTGTACTTTTTCCACTACCAGATTTTCCTATGATAGATATATACTCATTTTTATTTATACTTAGATTAATATTTTGTAATATATCCTTAAAATATACATTTTCTAATTTTATAATATTCAATTTAATTACCTCCTAAAATATATTATATACATAGTATACCCTATATAAACTAAAAGAATAAAAGGTGATAATAATGAAAAATATTTGTAAAAGTTGCTCTTTAGCTTTATGCCAAGGAAGAGTACCTATATTTAAAGATTTATCTAATGAGGAATTAGATTTTCTAAGTAGTATTATTAGACATGATAAATATAATAAAGGTGAATTAATATTTTCTGAAGGAGAAGTATCAGATAAATTAAGAATTATTCATAAAGGGGAAGTTAAAATATATAAGGTTACAATAGATGGTAAGGAACAGATTTTAGATATTCTTGGAGCAGGAGACTTTACTGGGGAGTTAGATTTATTTAAAAGTGGGAAATATAATTTTAATGCTAAAGCTATAGAAGAATCATTAGTATGTAGCATAGACCAAAATAGTATAATTAAATTGATAAATGAAAATCCTTCTATAGGAATAAAAATCATTTCTGCAATGAATGAAAAATTAGTTAGATTACAAAATCTAGCACAAAATTTAGCCACCAATGATAGTTATGTTCGTTTAATTAGCTTAATATTAGATTTATACGAAAAAAATAACTTTAATAAAAGTATAAGACTTAATTTAACCAGAGAAGAACTAGCAAACTATTGCGGATTAACTAGAGAAACTATTAGTAGAAGATTAATGAGTTTAAAAAAATTAGGATATATTGATGTAGTTGGGAATAAGGAGATTATTATTAAAGATTATGATGGATTAAAAAATTATTTACCTTAGTTTGATTTAAATCACATATAATTACTTTCTAAAGCCATATAATTAAAGAACAAAGTAAGCTAATAGAAAGGAGATATAATTATGAATTTAAATCATTTAAAAACATTAACCTTAGCCGAATCAGTTATAAAATATCCTGAACTAGAAAATTTGTTTAATAAATATAGAATTAATTATTGTTGTAATGGTGACGATTTGTTATTTAATCAGTTAGACAGAATTAATAAAGATATAGATATAGAAAAATATTTAAATAACGATAAATATGAAGAGAATAAGAATATAACAGATTTAGATAATAATGAATTAATAGATTTAATAATAAATAAACACCATATTTATGAACTAAGTCTTATTAAAGATATTGATCAGTTAATAATAAAAATATTATTTGAAGATTTAAATTATGAAGAAGAAATTTTCTTGGATTTTAATAGAAAATTTACTGAATTAAAGATAGTGCTTATCGAGCATTTCGTTAAAGAAGAGAATAAAATATTTCCTTTAATTTTAGAAAATAAAGATAAAAATAAGATTTTAGAGGAAATTAAAATTTTAGAGCAAGAGCATATAAGCATATATAAATTAATAGATGAGATATATAATATTGCAGATGATTTTATTTTGCCACAATATGTATCTAGTATCTTAGAGACTCTTTATTCTAAATTAGAGGAACTGTTAGAAGACATATTTAGACATATTCATAAAGAAAACAATATATTATTTAAGAGATTTAATGAAAGTATGTCTCTAAAAGATAGAAAAGAAATAATTAAACATCTATTAAGAAGGCTTCATAAAGGGGATAATAAAGATAAAGTAAAAGAGGAGTTTATTATAAATCTTAGCAAAGTAAGTTCGGAAGAAATTGCTGAAGCAGAAAAAGAACTTATAATTGAAGGAGTTCCTATAGAAGAAATACAGAATTTATGCGATATACATGCAAGTATTTTCGAAGGTAATATTGAAGATAAAATAGGGACTAAAGAATATGAATATGGCCATCCTGCTTTTGTATTTTTAGCTGAAAATGATGGAATAATTGAGTTTATAGATAAAGAATTAAAAGAGAATTTAAACAATTATTTAATGGATAAAACAAGCATTGAGTACAAAAAAGAATTAGTTTTTTCAATTGATAAGCTTTTAAAAATAGATTTACATTATAAAAGAAAAGAAAACCTACTATTTCCATATTTAGAAAAAGAAAATATAACAGCACCTCCTAAAGTTATGTGGGGTGTAGATGATGATATTAGAGAGTTGTTAAAATTATCAAGATATTTCATAGAAAATGAAGAGATGGATATTGATGATATGTTGGATGAAGCTATTTTAAAAATAGAAAGTATGGTTACAAAGGAAAAAACAATTCTTTTACCTTTGTTAGAGGAGATTATCAATTCAAATGATTGGTTATTAATAGCTAAGGAAAGTGAGCACATTGGTTATGTATTTAATGACGATATAGAAGGAGCTTCACTATCAGATATTAGAAAGTGGATTTTAGATAATGAGGGTAAAGCATATATTGAAAAGACGTATGTATCTGATATAAACTTACCAAGTGGGAATATGAATTTAAAGGAATTAGAATTAATTTTAAACAAGATACCCATAGATATTACTTTTGTGGATAGTGATGGTTATGTAAAATACTTCTCAGAAAATGAAGATAGAGTATTTCCTAGAACTAGAACAATAATAGGCAGGGATGTAAATAATTGCCATCCTCAAAAGAGTTTAGATATAGTAAATGAAATTATTAAAGATTTCAAAAATGGAAACAAAGATGAAGAATTATTCTTTATTGATAAAAATAACAAGTTTATTGTCATAAAATACTTTGCTTTAAGAGATGAAAATGGTAAGTATTTGGGAGTTTTAGAGACTACACAAGAGACTTCCGAATTAAGAAACTTAAAAGGAAATAAAACACTAATTGATAGGAGGAATTAATATGAAAGCTAAAGTTGATAGAGATTTATGTATAGGATGTGGCTTATGCGTAACTATAAGCCCAGATGTTTTCGAATTAGATGATGAGGATATTGCCGTTGTAATAAGTGATACAGTAGATGAGACTGTTGAAGAAGCAAGAGATTCATGTCCGACAGATGCAATTTCAATTGAATAATGAAGAAAGGGAGGGTATCTTAAAAGATGCCCTCTTTACTTTTATGTAACTTTTAAAAAAGAATTATCTATGTTAGTATAATATATGAAATAAATTAAAGAGGTGTTAAAATGAGCGAACTAGAATGGGAGTTTTAGTAGGTATAATTATTTTTACTTTTGATCTAATAAATTTAAATTTTGATTAATCTAATAAATTATAATAAATTATTAAATAAAAAAAGCTGTTTACTACTAATATTTAATTAGTATGAAACAGCCTCATTTTATATTAAAGTTTATGAACACTTGATGTTATATTAGGAGTATTCACAATAGTATCCATTACAGGACATGTACGATCTACAAATTCACTGAATTTTTGAAGTTCTTCTTCGCTAGCATCTGATTCAAAATAGTATTTAGTTTCTATGTTAGAAAATCCTATTTTAGCATCTTTATCTTTTCCCATAAATCCATTAGGATCTAAGGTTCCTGATAATTCGATTTTTATATTTTTAATATCAAGTCCGTGAGCTTTAGCAAAACTTCTAGCAACTATTCCCTTACAAGCACCAATTGCATTTAATAAGCACTCCACAGGATTCATACCTAAATCATTTCCACCTAATTCTTTCGGCTCGTCTAATATTAAGTCGAAATTTCTTGATTTACATGCCATTGTTAAACCTTCTTTTGCTTCAACAGTAGCGTTAAAAATTACATCTGCCATTTCAAACTCCTCCTTTAAATTTGTTTACTATCTTTGTCTATACTTTAACATATATTATTTAAGCCTGCAAGAAAGATTATTTTTTACATTAAATTTGCTTAATTAAATTTTAACAATATTGTGAAATTATTGACACATGCCATCTATTGTTATAATATAAATTTATAAGATAAATACTAGTACGGACATATAGAAAGAGGGGATCATGATGGATTATTTAACAGAATTAAAAAATATTCAATCAATGGGTTGCAAATTTGTAAATGCACTTCCGAAAGAAGTAAAAGGATTTAATGAAATGCATGATGCTGCTTTAGAAGATGGTATATTATCAGCAAAAGAAAAAGAACTAATAGCTTTAGGAATATCAGTTGTAATAAAATGTGAGCCTTGTATAGTCTCACACATATCAAGCCTAATAGAACTTAAGGCTACAAGGGAAGAAATTATAGAAGCTCTTAAAGTAGCATTTTTTATGGGTGGCGGACCAGCTATGGCATATGGTTCTAAAGCTTTGGAATGTTATGATCAGTTATCTAAATCAGTAGAAAATAATTAGAAGTAAATTAGGAGGGCCAAAAGTGAATACCAAAATAAGTATAAAAGAATTACCAGGATTTGAAACAAAAGTAACAGTTGGGAAAGTAAATGTTAAAGAGGGACAAAAAATAGAAAAAGGAGATATTTTATTATCCCTAGAAGGAGCGAAATGTACAGAAGATTTTAAAGCTGATATAAATGGTACTATAAAAAATATTTTAGTTGAAGAAGGCGAAGAAATAGAAAAGGGACATGTGATCGCTGAAATAGAAGAAGAGTCTGATAGTAATATATTAAATATTGAACTGCTAGAATTACCAGGATTTGAAACTAAAGTTACAGTAGGAAAAATAAATATAAATAAAAATGATTATATTGAAAGTGGAGATGTGTTGTTGTCTTTAGAAGGAGCAAAATGTACAGAAGATTTTAAGTCTCCAGTATCTGGAAAAATAATAGATATTTTAGTTGATGAAGGCGATGAGGTAGAAAAAAATAGTCAATTATTAAAAATTGAAGCAGTTAATAGTAATAAAAATAATAATGACATGGAAAATAAAGTATCTGGTCAAATGACTTTTAAAGAAAGATATAAAGCAGAAGTTGTAGTACTAGGTGGTGGACCTGGGGGTTATGTAGCTGCAATTAGGGCGAGTCAAAATGGTAAAAAGGTAATATTAATAGAAGAAGACACCTTAGGAGGAACATGTTTAAATAGAGGATGTATACCAACTAAATCTATGGTTCAAAGTACTAAAGTAAGCGATTTAATAAAAAATGCAGACGTATTTGGTATTGAAGATGCTAGTGGTTTAATTTCTATGAATAAAATAATTGATAGAAAAGAAGGTGTGGTAAACACATTAGTATCTGGTTTAAATGCAAGTATGAAAAAACATAATATAGAAGTTTTAAATGGTAGAGGAAAAGCAAATGATGAGAATTCATTGTTAGTTAATTTGGATAATAAAAATGTAATTGTAGAATTTGAAAATCTAATACTAGCACCAGGAAGTGTTGTATCAATTCCAGGATTTGATGGAGCAGATGAAGATGATATATTAACATCTGATGAGTTATTAGAATTAAGAGATATTCCAGAATCATTAATAATCATTGGTGGTAGAGTAATTGCTATGGAATTTGCTTTTATATATCAAAAGTTAGGAACAAAAGTTACTGTACTTCAAAGATCAGAGACTATATTCCCTAATTTAGATGATGATGTTATAGAAGTAGTAAGAAAAAATGCTATAGATTTAGGAATAAATTTAATTGAAGGAACAGATGTAAAATCTATAAAAACAACTATAGATGGTGGTAAAGCTGTTGTTATTGAGCATAATGGCGTTGAAAAAATTGTAACTGCTGAAAAACTTGCAATATCTACTGGTAGAAAACCAAATCTAGAAGGTTTAGATTTAGAAAAATTAAATGTTGAAATTTCTAACGATACATGGGGAATTAAAGTAAATGATAAGATGCAAACAACTAATGAAAAAATCTATGCAATTGGAGATGCAACAAATATTTATAACTTAGCACATGTGGCTTCTAAGCATGGAATCATAGCAGCAGATAATATAAGTGGTAAGAATATTGAAATGGACTATTCTGCAATACCAGAAGCAGTATTTACGGATCCAGAAATAGGATTAGTTGGAATGAGCGAAAAAATGTGTAAAAATAAAAATGTAGAATATATAGTTGGGAAATTTCCATATATGGCAAATGGAAAAGCATTAGTAGAAAATGATACTGAAGGCTTTATAAAAGTGATTGCAAATAAAAATACTCGTAAAATTATAGGAGCTAGCTTAATAGGTTTAGCAGCAACAGATTTATTAAGTGTATTTGCTAACCTAGTTCATAATAAAGTAGATATAGATGTTGCTAAAGATGTAGTATATGCACATCCTACAGTTTCTGAAACTGTATTTGAAGCCATACTTGACCTAGATGGAGAATCAATTCATAAATAAAGGGGAGCATTATGAAATCAAGAATAATAATATCCGAAAATTATGATCCTGCTTATAATTTAGCTTTAGAGGAATATTTGATTGAGAAAGAAGAGAGTATATTATATTTATGGCAAAATGATAAAACTATAGTTATAGGTAGAAATCAAAACCCATATAAAGAATGTAATATAGACAAAATAAAGAAAGATAAAATTAATTTAGTAAGAAGAAGAAGTGGTGGCGGTGCTGTATATCATGATTTAGGTAACTTGAATTTTACAATTATTTCAAAAAAAAATAATAACAATATAGAGGAAAATTTTGATTTTGTAAATAAAGCACTTAATTCAATTGGGATAGAATCAGTATTTAATGGAAGAAATGATTTGCATGTATTAGGTAAAAAGATATCTGGAAATGCATTTTTTGAAGAAAATAATATTTTCTGTCATCATGGAACTCTATTAGTTGATGTTGATATAAATAAATTATCACAGTATCTAACAGCATCCAAATTAAAATTGGATTCAAAAGGAATAAAAAGCATAAAATCTAGAGTTTTAAATCTAAAAGATATGAATAAGGATATTACTATAGATCTAATAAATAATTCTTTTATAGAGCAGTATAGAAATACTAATGATGTAGATTGTGTTGAATATATATATAAAGAAGATATGGAAAAAAATAAACCATTAATGGAAAAGGTTAAAAGATATAAATCATGGGAGTGGACTTATGGTGAAAGTCCAAAATCTAATTTATTACTTGAAGAAAAATTTTCATGGGGTATAATAGAATTTAACTTATATATTGAGTCAGGTGTAATTGAAAACTGCAAAATATATACAGATAGTATAATCAATGATGACTTTAAAATGCTAGAAAAAAATTTATTAAATATAAAATTTAAAAAAGAGAGTTTATTAAATGAAGTAAGTAAATCTCTTAAAAACAAAAGCATCAAAGATGATTTATATCTATATATTAATAATTTATCTATTATATAGTTAAGTTATTAGTAAATTTGTTAGGAGGAAATTATATGTGGGAAGAATGTATTAAATTTCATGGCCATGTTTGCCCAGGATTGGCAATAGGATATGCTGCTTCTATAGGTGTAAAAGACTTACTTGACTTAGAGTTTTCATTAGATGAGGAAGTAGTATGTATTACGGAAAATGATGCTTGTGGAGTAGATGCAATACAAGTTGTCTTAGGCTGTACTTTTGGTAAGGGAAATTTAATATTTAAAGACCTAGGTAAAAGTGCTTATAATTTTTATAATAGAAGTACAGATAAATCGGTAAGATTGGTTTTAAAAGAAATACCAGAAAATTTAACAAGAGAAGAAAAGATTGATTATCTGTTACATAAAAATGTAGAAGATTTATTTTTAATTGAAGATACTAAATATAGGATTCCTAGCAAAGCAAAGATATATAATTCTATTAATTGTACAAGTTGTAAAGAGTCTACATCAGAAAAGAATATTAGAGTTTATAGAGATATGTTATTATGTCTAGATTGCTATGATATTAAAAAAAAATAATCTCAAAAGGGATTATTTTTTATTTCACTATAATAATTCTCCATATCTCTTAACAAATATATTTTTAGCAATCGTAGCAAGTATCATATATAGAATAACTGTGATTATTAAATATATAAAATAGCTAAAGTTTAAACTAGCTAAACCTATAGAGTGACCAAAACTTGTAAATGGAATTATAGTTAATACTATTATTCCTAAAAAAGTTAAGATTGTAACTGGTTTTGAAGCTCTACTTTCAATGAAAGGTATTTTTTCAGTTCTTAACATATGAATTACTAATGTTTGTGTCCACATAGATTCAATAAACCAACCAGCTTGGAAAACTTGAATAAAATGCTGTTTAGTAGCTGGATCTGTAATACTTGCATAGGATGATCCTACTATTTGAGGAGCAATTATATAAAACATTAATAAATATGTTGTTACATCAAATACTGAGCTTGTAGGTCCAATTATTAACATAAAGTCTCTAATGGAAGTAGCATCCCACTTTCTAGGAATTTTTAGATAGTCCTCATCAACATTATCCCAAGGAATAGCTATGCAGGATAGGTCATATATTAAATTTAATAAAATTAAATGTGATGCTTCCATTGGCAAAAATGGTAAAAAAGCACTAGCAAGTAATACACTAAATACATTACCAAAGTTTGAACTTGCAGTCATTTTAATATATTTAATCATGTTTGCATATGTTTTTCTTCCTTCAATAATACCTTTTTCAAGAACTAATAAATCCTTTTCTAATAAAATAACTTCCGCAGATTCTTTAGCGATATCAACTGCATTATCAACAGAAATGCCTATATCCGCATCTGTCATTGCAGGAGCATCATTTATACCATCACCTAAGAAACCAACTGTGTGTCCATTTGATCTTAATGTTTTAACAATTCTACTTTTTTGACTAGGTGATAATTTACAAAATACAGAACTTTCTTCAACTACCCTAGATAACTGCTCATCACTAAGTTTTTCGATATCAGATCCTAATAGTATATTACTAGCATCTATACCTATCATCTCGCAAACACTTTTAGTTACAAGCTCGTTATCTCCTGTTAAAACTTTAGTACTTACACCATATTCTTTTAAAGCGATGATAGCTTCTTTTGCAGATTCTTTTGGTGGATCTAAAAATGCTAAATATCCCATAAGAACCATATCAGATTCGTCTTTTACTGAAAATTCTCCTACAGGAGAAGGATTTGTTTTTTGTGCTAATGCAATTACACGCATACCCTTTTTATTAAGTTTCTTACTAGTTTTAGTAATGTCACTTACAATTTCCTCAGTTAGTTTTTCTACTTTCCCATTATATTCAACATAGGAACATATACTTAACATTTCTTCAACAGCGCCTTTTGTTATCATTTGAGTTTTATTATCTTTATCTTTAACTACAACACTCATTCTTCTTCTATTAAAATCAAAAGGAATTTCATCTATTTTAATATAATTGCTAGATAAATCTTTCAAAGAATTATTTTCTTTACTTTCTAAGTTTGTTCTTTCAATGATAGATTTATCTATTAAATTTTTAAGTCCAGTTTGAAAATATGAATTTAAGAATGCATGCTTTAACACTCTAGGTTCGTTATTTCCATGAACATCTAAATGATACTCTAAAACTACTTTATCTTGGGTTAAAGTACCAGTCTTATCAGTACAAAGTATATCCATAGATCCTAAATTTTGAATAGAGTGCAGGCTTTTTACAATAGTTTTTTCTTTTGACATTGATACAGCACCCTTAGCAAGAGTAGCTGTAACTATCATTGGAAGCATCTCAGGTGTAAGACCAACGGCAATTGAAATGGAAAATAGTAGTGCATTTAGCCAGTCATTTTTTGTAACACCATTAATTACAAATACTATTGGTACCATAACAAGCATAAATCTTATTAATAAATAACTTACAGAATCAACACCTTCTTCAAATGTTGTTTTTACAGGATCTTCAGAAATACTTTTAGATATCTCACCGAATATTGTATCATTACCTGTTGCTAAAACTATACACTTAGCAGTACCACTAACTACCGTACTACCCATAAAAACTAGATTATCTATTTCAGTTAGAGTATCAAATTCATCAACATTTTCATTTAAATGTGAGAACTTTTCAACTGGTTCACTCTCTCCAGTTAATGCAGACTGAGAAATAAATAAATCTTTAGCTTCTAAAACCTTCATATCAGCAGGTATCATATCACCAGCAGAGATTATAGAAATATCCCCAACAACAACATCTTCCATAGGGATTTCTTCCTTATCTCTTTGTTGTCTTTTAATCAATGTTGTATTTTGAACAAGTTCACTAAGCTTCTTAGCCGCATTTTCTGAACGAGTTTCTTGTATAAATTGTAAAAATCCACTTATTAATACCATTGTAGTGATTATAACTACAGTCATGATATCTTCTTCACCTGGACTTGCTAAATATACATCAGTTATATAAGAAACAAGGGCAAGTAAGATCAATATTATTGTAAATGGGTTTATAAAAGATTCTTTAATTTTTTTTAGTAATGAATTATTATCTTCAGTTTTAACTGTGTTTTCTCCATATAACTTTTTGTTTCTTTGTACATTTTTTTCTGTTAAACCTTCAATACTTGTATTGTATTTAGTAAATACTCTATCATTTTCAGTTTTACTTGCTAAGATTAATCTATCCTTAGCTTGAGATTTTTTGATATTTTCTTTTGTTAAATTTGTTTGTCTTTTCATTTTCCTACCTCCTAAAAATTTTGTAGTAGGATATAAGTAAATATCAATTAGATAGACTCAATATAAATAAGTCTAGGTATCTAAAATATTTAATTATATCCCGATATTTGTCCGAGTCCATCCAAAATCCCCCTTTATTAATGAATTTGTATAAATAAAAAAACCATGTCAAGCTTAAACTTAACATGGTAAATACACATATTTTGATATGTTCTACTGTTCGTTCAAGCTTTAACTCTATAAGGCGCTGAAATTACATTATCCTATACCTTTATGATATAAGCTGTTCAAACCTGCTCATAGTGTCTCCACTAATCCGCGGCAGTAATCCATATCCTTATAGTAGCCTCACCTACCGAAATATTTAATTTTTCAACCATTTACGATTATATCATCCAAGAATCATTTGTCAAATATTAATTTAATTTATTAATGTCTTCATATAAATTATTCAAAGATTTTTTTAAATCTGAGATATTATCTAAACCAGTAGTTATCTTAGTTTGTGTATAAACATCAGAGAAGATATTATCAGTGAAAATATCTAGAAATTTATTTAAGCTACCAGCATTAACTTTTGTATTCACTTTTAGATTTAAGCTAGTTAATTCATCTTTAAGAAGATTTAATTCTTTATTTATATTTACTAAGTCTTTTTCAGTTTTTGATATTTTATTATGCTTAATTATTCCAGTTAATGTTTTTCCATTTAAAATATCATATACTCCCCAGTTACGTGCTTTCTTTAAATTCTTTTCAGCTTGTTCTACAAGTTTTAGAATATACTTTATATGTTGCTTTACATTTTCTGTGTTTACCATAATTATCACCTCTATTAGTATTATATCCAACAATAAAGTTCAATCAACACAATATAAAAAAATTAATTAGTTTGTAATAAATTAATAGTACTTATATGATAAAATTAGAATATAGATATTAATTCAAATATAGATTTATACTAAAGGAGAGTATGATGAAAAAAAATAGAATATTAATCATAATTTTATTATTAAGTTTGTTATTAGTTTCTTGTAAAAAAAATAATTTAAGTCAAGAATTACCCAAAGAGGAAGATAATTTAGTTTCAGAAGAGACGGATGAAGAAAAAAAAGTATATATTAATAGGGTAATAGAAGATGTTGATTTAAGTTCATATAAACATATTTATGAAGATGAGGTTAGCAGTAATGAATATACAGAGTTTTTTACAGATAATATATTTATTGATAGTTTAAAATTTATTGAACTAGAATACAAAGATGATAACTTGATAGAAATTGGGGTTATAGAAGAATTTAAAGAAATTAATCCAGGTGAAAAGATTTTAATACATGCGGTATATCCTGAAGGAATTCCAATGTTAAAAATTAAATGGGAAAATAATAAAGGAGTAAATGGAGAGTATATTTTTCAATATAATGGGAAAGATGGTTTAGATGATTCGATAGTTTTTATGTATTAAAATATATTACCTAATGAGCAGTTAAAAGTGTGCTTATTAGGTTTATTTTTTTACTTATATTACTATAATTTAATAGTGATAAGTGTTATAGTATAAAGGATAGGAGGTATTGTATGAAGGTTATAGTAGTGGGTGCAGGTAAGTTAGGTTATAAGTTATCAGAAGCTTTAGTATCAGAAGGAATAGATATTACAGTAATTGATCATAATCCTGAAGTAATAGATAGAGTTAATGAACATCTAGATGTTTTAACAGTTTTGGGTAATGGTATAGATTTATCAATCCTAAAAGAACTAGATATTAAGTCTTATAACATACTAGTTGCTTGTACTGATAGCGATGAAACGAACACTTTAATTTGTACTTTAGCTAAGAAGCTTGGTTGCAAGAGAACTATTGCAAGAATTATTAATCCGAGGTATTTAAAGCAATTAGATTTTATAAAAAGTGAGTTAGGTATAGATTACATTGTAAATCCAGATTTAGCTACAGCTTATTCTATAGAAAAATATTTACTTAAAAGTTATAATTTTTATTCTGGGGGATTTGCAAGCGGTAAGGTACAAATGATTGATTTTAACGTAGGAAATAATAGTGACTTTATAAATAGACAGATTAAAGATCTTCAAGGTTTTAATGATCTTTTAATTACTGCAATTTCAAGAGATGGTGAAATTATAATACCAGATGGATTTACTACAATTTGTCCGGATGATATTGTTTATATAATAGGAAGAACAAAGGATATTACAAGTTTTATTCACAAGTATGATGAGTCAGATAGAAAAAAAGAAATTCAAAGAGTTATGATTTTGGGTGGAAGTAATATGGCTTTTTATCTTGCCGAAAATTTAGGGAAATCTAATATAGATGTAACTATAATAGAACAAGATAAAGAAAGGTGTATAGAGTTATCAGAAGATTTAGAAAGTGCTCTTATTGTTCATGGTGATGGAACGGACATACATTTGTTAGAGGAAGAAAGGTTAAGTACTATGGATGCATTTGTAGGGGCCACGGGATTTGATGAAGAAAATCTTCTTATGGGTCTTATGGCAAAGCAAGCTGGAGTAAACAAAACTGTATCAAAAATAAGCAGAGAAAACTATACAAAGATAATAGATAGATTAGGTATAGATGTAGCTTTAAATCCAATATATATAACAACTAGTAACATATTAAAGATTATTCGTGGGGGTAAAATTGTTTCAGTTTCACTTTTAATAGGCGGAGATGGTGAAGTTACAGAAATAATAATAGGAAAAGATATACCAGTTATAGGGAAAAAAATAAAAGATTTAAAATTGCCTAAGGGCGTGATCATAGGATCAATAGTAAGAGATGGGAAAATAATAATTCCAAATGGAGATAGTAGACTTGAGCCTAATGATAGAATAGTTGTATTTTGTCTAAGTGAAAATTTATCAGAGCTTAAATTATTTTTTGAACCATCTAAGGGAGGTTTCTTAAATGAATTATGGAATCGTAGTAAAGATAATAGGTAATATTTTAATGCTTGAATCTTTACTCATGATACCAGCTTTATTGGTAAGTTTAATAAATAATGAACAAGAGATTAAAATATTCTTGCTTACAATAGTTGTAACTTTTTTTGTAGGTTTGATTTTATCTAGAAGAAAGGATATTAAAAAAAATATTAATGCAAAAGAAGGATTATTAATTGTTGCAATAAGCTGGATATTAATATCTGTATTTGGTGCCTTACCTTTGTTTTTATCGAAAAGTGTACCTACTTTTGCGGATGCATTATTTGAAACAGTGTCGGGATTTACAACTACAGGTGCCACTGTTATACCTGATGTAGAAGTTTTATCAAAAGGTATATTGTTTTGGAGATCTTTTACTCATTGGATAGGTGGTATGGGAATTCTGGTATTTACTTTAGCTCTATTACCAGCATTAGGAATAGGTGGATTACAAATATTTAAAGCAGAAAGTCCTGGACCAGTAGCTGGGAAAATAGCTCCAAGACTTAAAGATACAGCTAAAATTTTATATACTATTTATTTTTCAATAACTATAACCCAAGTATTACTTTTATTATTAGGTAAGATGAGTCTATTTGAATCATTAGTATATACATTTGGTACTGTAGGTACAGGAGGTTTAGCGACTAAAAATGCAAGTGTAGGTGCATATAATAGCTATTATATACAACTTGTAATAGGATTTTTTATGCTTTTTTCAGGTATAAATTTCTCACTATACTATTTGACTTATCACGGTAGATTTAAAGAGGCAATAAGAGATGAAGAGCTAAGGTTATATATTAAAATAGTTACTGTATCTGTTCTACTTATTTGCTTAAATTTATTTTTTACAAATTATGGTAGTTTTTTATTATCTTTAAAAGATTCATTTTTCCAAGTAAGCTCTATTATAACTACAACTGGATATTCAACAGCGGACTTTAATAAATGGCCTAGTTTTAGTAAAGCTATATTAGTTTTATTAATGTTTACTGGTGGGAGTGCAGGATCTACTGCTGGTGGAATGAAAATAATAAGAATCTTAGTTTTACTTAAGTTAATTAAAAGAGAAATTTTAAAAATATTTCATCCAAGAGCAGTTATACCTATAAAAGTTAATGGGAGAGTTATGAGTGAGGAAACAGTAGAGGGAATTAATAGCTATATGTCTTTATATATGATAATTGTTGCAATATCAACTATATTAATTTCTCTTGAAGATATAGATTTAGTATCATCATTTACATCTGTAGCAGCAACTCTTGGTAATATTGGTCCAGGACTTAATTTAGTAGGTCCAGCTAGTAATTTCTCTAGTTTTAGTGGAATTTCAAAAATTTATTTTTCACTTTTAATGTTATTAGGAAGGCTCGAACTTTTTACAATTTTGGCACTCATAGCTCCTAAAAATTGGAGAAAAGAAATATAAGTATCTTTTATAAGATATTTATATTTTACATAGATTTGATATATTAATAACATACTTTTCATAATACCTGTATATAATTAATTTAAGATAAAAATTAATTTAGAATAATCCTTAAATTAATATCCTAAGAAAATCCTATAAAGTTATAGGATTTTCCTCTTGAAAGGATGAATATTATGGAACAGTATTTATTAATAGAAAAGCTTAAATTGGGAGATATTTTAATAATAACTATAGCGATTGTAGTTTTGTTATTTATTCTGTATAAATATGATCAATTTAAGATGATAGATAATAAAAAAACTTCCGAAAAAATTGATAAAGCTAAAAATTATTATTTGAAAGAGAAAAAAGATATTTCATATAATTTGTTAATAGAAGATATAGAATCTATTAATATACAAATATATACTAAGGAGTTTATATTAAATTTATTAACAATTCTAGCTAGCTTATCATTATTGATAGGAATATTAAAATATAATATTTTCTTTGTATATATATTCATAATTAAAATTATAATTGCCTTATTTATGTTAGAGAATATTAAAAATATAAAAATTATAGTACTATCTTTAGAAAGTTTATTATATGAAAAATATAACATTAGAATTAATAGTAAATATCCTTTATAATAATATAAAGGATATTTTTTTATGAAAGGAATGATAAGGTGGAAGTAGATTTAAAACAAGACATCTCATTTTTGGAAGTTGATATAGATTCTATTGATAAGTTATATGAATTAAGTAGTGATAAACAGAGTATATTTTACTTGGTGTTAAATGAATACTATAATGTTAAAGATCTAGCGACAAATGGTCAGATAGCACATCTTTGCCATTTAATGAGTTATTTATTAATTAATAAAATTAAACCTATAAATAAAAAAGAGATAGCATTAATCTTTGCAGAAAAAGCTTATGGATATATGAAAGTTGATAAATATAAAGAATGGTTAGATTACATAAATACAATTAATTAAGAGGTGTGTTTCTTGAAAAAAAGCAATAAAGGATTTATTAGTATTTCAATTTTAGTATTAGTAGAACAAATAATAAAGCTAATAATAAATCACAATTTCTTGGATTTAGATGTAGCAATAATCCCAGGATTGGTATATTTTAGTCCACTGTTTAATAGAGATTATTCATGGATAAATAACTTGTTCGATTTAGGAATAGGTAAGATATTCCATATTATTATGGTGGTGTTAATATTAGTTCTTTTATATCTTTTTTATAATTATGCATTTAATAAAAAGCTTAAATCAAAAGCATTTTATTTATCTTATTTGTTTATTATGTCAGGAGCAATATGTTCACTAATAGATAAAGTATTTTGGGATGGAAGTTTGGATTATATATATTTAAAGGGTCTGTTTACATTTGATTTAAAAGATGCATATATATCTATGTTTGTAGTTATTGTAATATATATGGTATTTTTTGATAAACAATTTGTAGAGTTTATAGAAAATGATAGTATATTAAAAGATATGAAGGAGTATTATATAGGTTAATTTACAATGTTTTGAGCCTGTTATAAATTATAACAGGCTCAAAATAATTAATATATTTGACAGAATAATAAATTTATGATAATTTCATATAAGAACCTTTAAACTAAACCGAGAGTTTAGGAAGGATGACATTATTTTCTTCCTAGTAGGAAGATTTTTTTTGCCATCTTTTAAAATAGTCCAGAGAGACGTTAAGGAGGGATTTAATTGAATAATGTAAAACATCTAATTGATTCCAGTAGTATGGATATGTTAGAGCTATTAAACTTGCTTGATTTAGCAAGTGATATTTCCAAAAATGAGGAAAAATATTCAGAAAAATGTAAAAACAAAATATTAGCAAATCTTTTTTATGAGCCAAGTACAAGAACGAGACTTAGTTTTACATCAGCAATGTTAAAACTAGGTGGAGAAGTTATTGGTTTTTCAGACTCAAACTCTTCATCAGTATCTAAAGGTGAAAGCTTATCAGACACAATTAGAACTATAAATTGCTATAGCGATATTATTGCTATAAGACATCCGAATGAAGGATCTGCAAAATATGCTGCAGAATACTCTTCAATACCAATTATTAATGCAGGAGATGGTGGACACTATCACCCTACTCAAACTATCACCGACCTTTTAACAATAAAAGAAATAAAAGGAAGACTAGATAATCTTACAATCGGTCTTTGTGGTGACCTTAAATTTGGTAGAACTGCACATTCCCTTATAAAAACACTGTCAAAATTTAATAATGTTAAATTTATCTTAATTTCTCCTGAAGAATTAGGTTTACCTAGTTATGTCAAAAATGAAATAAACTCAGAATCTATTGTAATGGAAACAACTAATTTAGAAGAAAATATTAATAAATTGGATGTTTTATACATGACTAGAGTACAAAAGGAGAGATTTTTTAATGAGCATGATTATATAAGACTTAAAAATACTTATATTTTAACTCAGGATAAACTTAAATCAGCAAAAGATGATTTAACAATACTTCACCCACTACCAAGAGTAGGAGAAATTGATAGTGAAGTAGATAGTGATGAAAGAGCTTGCTATTTTAAACAAGTAAAATTTGGATTATATGCACGTATGGCTATTATAATGGATTTATTGGAGGTTGGAAAATGATAAATATAGATAGCATAAAAAATGGTATTGTAATTGATCATATAAAACCTGGAAATGGATTTGGTATTTTTGAAAAATTATTCTTATCTGAGGCAGATTGTAATGTAGCACTTATTATGAATGCAAAAAGTTCATCTATGAAATCAAAAGATTTAATAAAAATAGAAAATGTAGAAGATTTAGATTTAACAATGCTTGGATACCTAGATCCTAATATAACTATTAATTATGTAGAAAATGAGAAGATAGTTAAAAAAATAAATTTATCTTTACCTGAAAAGATAAAAGGTATAATTCATTGTAAAAACCCAAGATGCATTACTAATATTGAAAATATGGATAGCAAGTTTATACTTATAGATGAAAAAAATTCAACATATAAATGTGAATATTGTGATATGGAGTATGAAAACAAATAATATAGGGGGCTATTATGAAAAAGTCAAATCAAATTGCTAGTGTTATAACAAATGAAGAAATTTCTGAAAGTATCTATAGAATTAAAATAAAAGGAAATTTTAGTGGAAATCCAGGTCAATTTTATATGTTAAGAGCTTGGGAAGGGATAGAGCCCTTTTTATCAAGACCTTTATCAATATTTAATTTAGAGAATGACTATATAGAGTTTTTATATGAGGATAGAGGAAAGGGTACTAATTTATTAAGTAAATTACAAACAAATGATAAAATAAGTCTACTTGGACCACTAGGAAATGAATTTAAAGTTAATGGGGATAAAATAGCTATAGTTTCAGGTGGAATAGGCATAGCTCCTGTTGCATATTTAGCTAAAAAGACTAATGCGAAAATAGATTTTTACTGTGGATTTAGAGATGAGGTTTATATCTTAGACTATCTAGAAAAGTATGTTGATAATATATATATATCAACTGATACTGGCAAACATGGTATTAAAGGATTTATAACAGATATTATAGATTATAATAAATATGATGAAATATTTACATGTGGTCCAGAAATAATGATGAGAAAAGTAGCAGTTAAGCATGAAGAAGTTATTGTTTCCATGGAAAGAAGAATGGCTTGTGGAATAGGAGCTTGTATGGGTTGTAATATAGAAACTTCTAATGGAAACAAGAAGGTCTGTAAAGATGGACCAGTTTTTCATTCAAAGGAGGTGTTCATATAATGCTGAGTACAAAATTTTGTAATATTGAATTTAAAAACCCGATATTAGCAGCATCAGGAACTTTTGGATTTGGTGATGACTATAAAGATTATATGGACATAGAAAAACTAGGGGGATTTGCTACAACAGGTATTACTATAAATCCAAAATCTGGTAATTCAGGTATAAGAATACATGAAGTAACTGGAGGAATGTTAAATAGTATAGGTCTTGAAAATGATGGAGTAAAAGATTATATTACAAATATTAATCCTAGACTTGAAAGTTTAAATACAAATATTTTAGTGAATTTAGGTGGCAATACATTTGAAGAATATATAGAAGGGGCTAAGCTTCTAGAGGAAAGTAATATTAAGATTATGGAACTTAATATTTCTTGTCCAAATGTAAAGTGTGGCGGAATGGCTTTTGGACTAGATCCTAAGTTAGCATTTGATTTAGTTAAAAAAGTAAGAGAAGTCTACACTGGAATTTTAGTAGTAAAATTATCTCCAAATGGAGATGTTAAAGAAGTTGCAAAAGCTGTAGAAAAAGCAGGTGCTGATGCAATAAGTTTAATTAATACTATTACTGGTTTAGCAATAGACATAGATAATAAAAAGCCTGTATTTGATAATATTATAGCTGGTTTATCAGGTCCTTGCATTAAGCCTATTGCATTAAGAATGGTATATGAAGTAAGTAAGATAGTGGATATCCCAATTATAGGTATAGGTGGAATTAGAAACTACAAAGATGTTTTAGAATTTATAATGGCAGGTGCAACTCTTGTACAAATTGGATCTATGAATTTTATAAAACCGGATATAACTATTGATATAATAAATGATTTAGAAGAGTATATGACTACAAATAATATAAGTTCTTTTGATGAAATAAGAGGAATCATTTAATAACTTAAAGTTTACCAAAATACAATACTAATATAAAAATTAAATTACTAGTAAAATTTAGGCCTACATTAAGTGTAGGTCTTTTTTTCTTGACATATATCGTTATACGATATAACATAAATGTATCGAGTGACGATATAAAAGAGGTGAAAAATGATGAATAAAAAAATAAATAAACCATTAACACAACCTATGTACTATGTATTACTTAGCTTGATAGAGAAAAGACATGGATATGAAATAATGACATATATAGAAGAGTTAACAAATGGTAGGGTTAAGGTAGGGCCAGGAACTTTATATTCAATGCTATCAAGATTTGAAGAAGATGGATATATTGATATGGTAGAAGAAATAGATAATAAGAAGCTGTATAAAATTTCAGAAATAGGATTAGATATATTAAAACAAGAAGTAAAAAGAATTAATAACTTGTTAAAAGACTATGAAAAAGTAAAGGAGGAACTTAAATGATTAAATTACAATATCTAAACATAACTAATCTAGAGCAAAATATTGATATATTTGAAAAGATGGCTAAAAAAGGATATCTAATAGACAAAGTAATTGGTGGTGGACTATTTATATATAAAAAAATAAAACCAATGGATTTAGATTTTCAAATTACAGTAATTGAGATGGAAACATTTTTCGAAAAGAAAGAAGATAAAGATTTTTACGAACTAGATCAGATTTCAGATAATATTGGTTGGAATTTAGCTTGTAGGACAAATCATTTTCATATATATTATAAAGAAGCAAGTAATAATATAATTAATTTAAATACAGATGATGAAGAGTTATTCTATTCTTTAGAAAGAATAGGAAAGAAGCAAGTAAAACAATCAGTTATGCTTTTAATATGGTTAAGTATTATTACGGCCAGAAATTATAAAATTATATTTTCTGATAAAGTTTATTTTTATAAAAGTTACCTTCAACAGATAGTGGGTGTAATACTTCCTATTGCATTAATATTTGTTATAAAAGAAATATATTATTTAAATAAGTTTTTAAATATAAATAAAAGGAACATAGAAGAAAATAAAGATATTACCTTTTTAAAACGCAATATGTTTATTAATAATTCTTTCGTCTGCTTATCTATTATTTTATTTGCTATAATAACTTTAGCTGGTTTATATTTAGCTATATTTAAATCTAATAAATTGATAATATATGCATTTATCCCTTTATTATTAGGCATAATAATTGGTCATATTTTTAGATTTAAAATAAAAGGTAAAAGTTATAATAAGGGTAAGAAAATGATTATATTTATCACAATGATAGTAGGAGTTAGTATAATTTATCCAGTTAGATTAATTATCTTAGGTGATAATTTATTTAGAGAAAAGCATGATATAGATAGAAATAAATATAAAGTTTTATTAAATAATGATTTTACAAATAATGATCTAAGTAATGAGGGTATAATAATAAACAATTTAAGTTTTTTACTTAAAGATAGTTATGAGTATCTATCACGAGGTAGATCAGTCAATAGTTACTTTAGAATAGTTACAGAATATAATGAAGCTTTTAGTGAAAAAATAGCAATTAAACTACAAAAAGCTTATATTGATGATAAGATTAAAGAAATTAATAAGTCTATAGATAGAGATATAGATAATATGAAAGAAAATGAATATTATAATAATAATTATGCGCATGTAAACTTGGGAATTAGTAAGGAAGAATTTAACTTATTTTTAGATAAAGGCTTTTCAGAAAACTCAATTAATGAGTTAAAAGAGTTGGTAGTTGAAAATAAAATTAAAGATGTAAACTATTTATGGAAGTTAGATTCCGCTTATATGCTTGATAATGATAATAAAGAAATATTAATAAGAGATAAAAAGAAAGTTATTTTACTTAAAGGTGTAGATTTTTCAAGTGAAAAGAATATAAATATAGTAAAAGACAAATTAAACTTAAATTAAGGAGATAATATGGAAAAATTAAAATATATAAAAGCTAAAGATATTAAATTTGATGAAAACAATGTATATTTTGCAGCAGAAAGTATGATTTATGAAAGAATAGACCAGGGATTAACCTCAGAAGAGGCTGGTATGTATTTAGTATTTGTAATGAGCTTAGAAATATCATTAGAAGAAGGATATATACTAGAAGATGATAGACCAATTGGTTTTTTTGATGTAAGAGAGCTAGAAAATATATATACTAATGTAGATGTTGAAGTTATTTTAAATAAACTAATAAATAAAGGTTATATAGAAGAAATTATTATTGATGATTATAAAGGTTATTTATTCTTGTATTAATGATTATAAATAAAATAAATGTGTTTTAATAAACTATATTAAAAACTAAGAAGGTGGTGAAAATCTGGAAATCACTTAAATAATAATTACGCTATAACTACGAAATTTAAACTTTACATTAGAATAGATCTTAAGACTTTAGATACTATCATTTTATAGTTTAAAAAGAAAGAAAAACTTATAGCTGTTATTTAATTTTAACCAGAAATTATGAAAATAAATATTATAGACTTAAAAAAGAGAGTAGAAGTCGAATATATGATAAATACAGACTTAGTATTTTTTAAAGATTATCAAACATATCAATATTTTTATACTTATAATAAGAAAACATTAATTTTATTTAAATATAATCTTCTAATTGATGATTTATCAATAGAATATATTATTAATTTGAAGGATAAAGATATAAGTTCTTGTGAGATAGATATAATAGATGAAAGAAAAAAACAAATTTCTTTTTCTGTATATACAAAAAATAGCATGAATATATATAGATATAATGGTTTTGGAGAATATTTAGAGAATATTTTATGTGGAGATTATGATGATAAAATTATATTAAATGATAGATATTATTTAATATACGACTATGATAATAATTATTATTTATTAGACACTTACAGTTTAGAAATTAAAGAGATAATGAAATTTGGTTTATTAGGATTAAATGTATTAAAGACTAGACTTGTAACTATTGAAAAAGAAGAATATATAATTTTTATAAATTCATGGCTTGATGAATATGATTGTTATTTAAAATATAAAAATAATGAGCTTTTGGAAAGTAGTGGGGTATATTATATAAAACTTATTGATTTTATTGACTCTATAAAAGAAGGTTCAAAGTTAAAATTAATTGATATAAAAGAAGACATTAAACAATCATATTTATTTGATGTTCACTATGATTTTTCAATAGAAGATGAGGCTAACTACACAAATTATCATTTTTATTCTATTGACTATCAAACTAAGGAACTTTATTTATATGAAATTGTCTTAAAAGAAAATAAATTAACTTATAATAATATAGATGTTATAGATTTAAAAAACTATGGTGATTTATATAATTTGTTTGTAGATGGACCAAATCTTAATATTTGTAAATTAAACAATAAATATTTACATTCTGAGTATGTAAATATTTATCCAGAACATTATAATATACTACATAATAGGAAAGAAAGTTTTACTAAATCTATTAATTCATATAATATATTTAGTTTCTGGGATGAGGATGAAAAAACTAATAATTATAAATCTGGTATAAGAATTAAGGATAGTATTTCCAATGATTTATTTATGGAGATTATAGGAGAAGGTAAGATTTTAAGTGATGGTACAATCCTTATAATAGAGAAAATCGATTTAAGAACATATTCATCTATATTAGAATATAAGGATAATCCTAACTCTAAATTAGAATATTTATTTACCAATATGGGTGAATACAAAGATAGTTATATGTGGTTAATCACTGATATGGAAAAGAAAAATAAGGATATGAATTGTTATAATTTTCTTAATAGTGATCAGATAAATGAATTTATAAAATATAAAGGTACTTACAATAAAAACATTGCTATTACAGGATTTTATAAGGATTATAATAAAGATAGTATAATAGAAAATTATGGACAAATAAAAAAAATTGAAAAATCATTAATAGAAAACAACCAACTTTTTCATCCTGCAGCTATTGTTGAAATATTAGTATTTAATTCAGAAATATTTTTGATAACAGAAGAAAAAAATATATATAATGATTTTAGAAGATTATTTGTAAATAGTAAAGACTTTAAGGAATATAAAGAGGTAAAAGAATTAATATTAGAAGATATTAAAGAGATTTTATCTTCAAATAATTTAGATGTAAGTTATAGTATAAAAATATTTAATGAAATTTATAAAGATAGATGTATGGATTTAGATGAAAGTCTTGAAGAAGATGAGATAATAAGTTTTATTAAAGAGAAGGAGGAAGTATAATGAAAAAAAGAAATATTTTTATTTTAGTTTTTTTAATATTAATCATTTCTATTACACCAATTTTTGCAAAATCATCATATAAATTAAGTATAAATGAAAATATATATGAGGAGAAAGAAATTTTGGATTTAAATGGTATTATTTATTTGCCTGTTAGAGATGTTCTAGAAAGATTAAACTACATAGTAACTTGGGATCACTCTAGCAAATCAGTAGCAGCTAAGAATAAGGATGAGGTCTTAAGTTTTTCAATTGACCAAAATGAAGTAGATTCAAATGGTAACAAATATAATCTTAAGGCAAAAAATATATTAAAAGGTGAAAATACATATTCTCCTGTAGAGCTATTTGGAAAATATACAGAAACAATAGGTTCATTTAATGATAAGAAAAAAGAATTCGCTTTTAGAAATAAAAAAGAGTCTGATGTAATAAAAAGTAATGATGCAGATGAAATATCTAATAAGATTGATGACTATTTATTAAAAAATGTTAAAAATAAAAATTTTCATGGGTCAGTTTTAGTAGCTAAAGAAGATAAAATATTAATAAATAAAGGTTATAGTTTTGCTAATTTAGAACATAGAATAGATAATAAAGAACAGACTAGATTTTCTATAGGTTCAATAAGTAAGCAATTTACATCAGTTTCCATATTAAAATTATATGAAGATGGTAAGATTAGTTTGGATGATAGTTTAAGTAAGTACTTACCAGAGGTTATAAATTCTGAAAATATAACCATTCATAATTTATTATCACATGGGTCTGGACTTATTAACTTTACAGATCAAGTAGAATACTATACATTTGATGGTAAATCTGATCATTATGATGATATAGTTAATCTTGTTAACAGTAAAGGAATAAATTTTAATCCAGGAGAATCTTTTGAGTATTCAAATACTAATTATTTATTATTAAGTAAAATAGTTGAAAAAATAACAAATCATAGTTATGAGGATTATTTAGTTGAAGAAATATTAAAACCAATAGGTATGTATGATAGTGGTATTAACTATGGTAAAGAGAATAAAATTCAAGATGCTACAGGATATGTAGGATTTTTAGAAGTAGAGGTTATGGATGATGAACTTTTACAAAAAACTGCATCAGGAGCAGGAAGTATGTATTCAACTGTAGAAGACTTGTATAGATGGAGTAAGGCACTTGATAACAATTCAATATTAAATGAAAAAACGACAGAATTATTATTTACAAGACACAACAACATGGGAAGTGAAAATGTCAATTATGGATATGGATTTATAATAGTTGATACAGAAAAAGGTCCTATATATATGCATGATGGTCAAACATTTGGATTTAGTAGTATAATTGTAAAATATCCCAAAGAAGATATAGTTAATATAATACTTGTAAATAATAGGTTGTATGATGTTTCAACTATTGAAAGTGATATAAAAAAACTTATAGATAATAAGGAAGTAGCTTATCCAGCAGAAATAAAAGAAGTTAAATTAGAAGAAAAACTAATTAACCAGCTTATTGGTAGATATGAGTTTAATGAAGGTATGTACTTAGATATTACAAGTAAAGATGGTAAAATAGTTGGTCAGATAACAGGTCAAGATCCATTTGATACAATATATTTAGGTGATAATAAGTTTATAATAAAGCAAGCAGATGCTTCTATGGAATTCATTTTTGAGAATAATAAAGTAGAAAAAATAATATTTAATCAATTAGGAATTAAGCTTGATATACCAAGAATGAAAGATGATTCTAAAGAAAAACCGATAGATATTGATTACAGTAAATATATTGGCAGTTATAAAGTTACAGATGAACTAGAAATTGTTATTACAAGTGAAGATAATAAAATATACGCTCAACTTACAAATCAACCTAAAGTAGAAATATATTATGAGAAAGACAATTTATTTAAATATAAAATAATTAATGCTACAATAGAATTTAATGAAATAAAGAACAATCAGGCTCAATCGCTTGTTTTAAGGCAAGAAGATATGATTATAAATGGTATAAAAAAGTAGTTTCATTAAAAAAAATAGTATATTAGATTTTAAATTTTAAATAATAGATATAGGATAGATGGTAAAAGTTACTACTATTCTATATCTTTTTATATACCATAAATAAAAAATATATTTAATAAATAATAATTCTTTTAAATAATAATTCTTTTAAATAATAATAAATGTGATTACTAATTGACGGTTGTACGAAAAGATTATATAATTTAATCGTTATGCAAAAGCGAAATCTTATTAAATTACATAAAATGTAATTGAAGGAGGATAATTTTGATAAATTTTCAATTAGCGAATATAAATGATAAAAAAGAATTATCTATATTGAGAAAAAAAGTTTGGAAAGAAACTTATACTAATATATTTAATAAAGAAATTTTAGAAAATTATGATTTTGAATATCATGAAAATAAATTTGAAAGTATGATTAATGACAAGAAATATATTGTGCATAAAATACTAAAAGATAATAGTATTATTGGTTATTTAATATATGGTGAAGCACCGATTGACAAATTTTCGAAACAATATGATATATGCCTTTACTCCTTATACATCTTAAGAAAGTTTCAAAATCAAGGTATAGGATCTAAAGCAATGGAAATAGTTAATAATTATTGTAAAGAAAATAATGTTAAAGTATTTTATAATGGATGCAATTATTACAATGACAGAGCTAAATCATTTTACAAAAAGCATGGTGGTAAATTATTTGCACTAGATATAGGCTATGAAGATAAGATAAAAAATCAATGCTATTATAGATATATGGTCCAATAAAGATTATATCAATTGATATAGTCTTTTTATTTTTAGAAAAGTGGGTATGATGTAAATAAGGAGGAGTACATATGAAAAAAGATTTAGGGTGTGAAAGTTGTGGTTTGTTAGGCTGTAGACTAGATGAAGATTATCCAAGTTTTTGTCCAACAAAAAAATTAGATCAAGCTACTATTGATAAGGTTTTAGAAATTTATAGAAATGATCCTTTAACAAATAAAATTACAAAAGTTTCATCTGCAGTAGAAGCACATAATTATCTTAAAGCTACAAGAGTAGAGGAAACTGTAGATTTTATAAAACGAATGGGTTTTAAAAAAGTTGGAATAGCATCATGTATTTCAATGCTTCCTGAAACAAGGGTTTTTTGTAAAATTCTAAAAAGTCATGGTATAAAGTATGAAGCCTTAAGCTGTAAAGTAGGTGCGATAGAAAAGGAAGAAGTTGGAATATCGAAGGAAGATAAAATAAGAAAAAATGTAGGACATGAATCTATGTGTAATCCGGTTTTACAAAGTAAATATTTTGAAAATATGGGTGTTGATTTCGTTGTAATGATTGGTTTATGTGTTGGACATGATACTTTATTTTATATGCACTGTGACCTACCAGTAACAACTTTGATAGTGAAAGATAGGGTTACTTGCCATAATCCAGCAGCACCACTTCATTATATTGATGGAATATATAAGAAGCTATTAAATGAATAAATAGAGGGATAAAACATATAGGAGGATAAATATGAAAAATAAAAGTATTAATGATTTTATTATTATAGTTTTATTAATTATATCTACAATTATTGGAAATATATCTTTTGCGTCAAGTGATTTACAAATTATTTATCATGACAAACATATAAATCTAAATAATCCTCCTATATTAGAAAATGGGGTTATATTTATACCATTAAGAGAACTATGCGAGGAAGTTGGATTTGAAGTTGGATATGATGATATAGAAAAGATAGCCTTAGTAAACAAAGATAATATTGAAATGAAACTGCCTATAAATAAAAGTAAAATATATATAAATGGATTATTAATAGATTTAAAAAATGAATCTTTTATAAAAGATGGTAAAACATATGTTAGCATACGTGATTTTTTTGAAAGTTTACTCATAGATGTAAACTGGGATGCTAAAAATAAGGCGGTCATAATTGGATAGTATAAGTAAAAAAGCTTGTAATTAGAAGATAGACTAACATCTGTATATTTCTATAGGTATACTTATAAAGACTCTAATATACAAGCATCTATGCTCTTACAATGGATTTTAAGTTATAAGATAGGCTGGGATTATATTTAAGAGATAAAATTATAATAGAAAAATTTAGTTTTGAAGGTAATTTTTGATCTTAATAAAATTTCTTGTATAATTTAATTTATATAGATAGATAATTTATAAATATGGTTTATTAAAAATTCAGAAAGTTTCATCATCTGGATTTTTATTTATTACTGTATAAATTATACATAAAAGGTGGGTAAATTTAATAATGATAAGGAGAAATAGATATTTGATTTTAGCAGTTTTATTAATGGTATTAATATTTAAAATGTCAGGTGTTCCAATAAAAAACTCAAATCAAATGAGCCAAAATATAGCTATATCAATATTTAAGTTTTTAAATATTAGTTTAGAAAATAATAATCTGTTAAATAAATTCAATTATATTATAAGAAAATCTTCACATTTCTTTAGTTACATGACTTTAGCTATTATACTATACCTTCATTTTTTAAAACAAAATATAAGTAATAATAAAATAATTAATTATGTAACTACTTTATTGATACTTTTTGCTATTAGTGATGAGATTCATCAAACTTATGTTCCAGGAAGAATGGGTAAATTTACCGATGTATTAATAGATTCAAGTGGTGTTATATTAGGAATAATAATAATGAATAAAAAAAATAATAATTTAGTTATAAAAAAAGATAATTTATGATAAAATTAAGTTAACAATAAAAAAGAAGTAGAGGATAACTCCCCTACTTCAATCTATTTTAAAATTAGATTGGATATGATAAGCCAACCTAATTAGTATCGGGAAATAGATAAACCTCTAAAGATACTTTCGTTTAAATTATACCCAAGACAATAGTATACAAACGTATTTTAATAGAAAAGGAGAATTATAATGAAATATGATTTTAAAATATTAGAAAATGATCGTATAAAATTAAGGAAGATTACATTAAATGACGCTAATGAAATATATGATAATTGGGCTAGTTCAGCTAATGTTACGAAATATTTAACTTGGGATAGGCATGATAGTATAGAGGAAACTAAAAAAGTCATTGAAAAATGGCAGCAAGATTATAAACAAGGTATGAATTATAGATGGGCAATAGTATTAAAAGAAAATAATAAATTAGTTGGAATGATTGATACAGTAGAACTTGATTTAGAAAATAGAATTGCAAGTTTGGGATTTGTATTAAGTGAGAAGTATTGGAATAATAATATTATGACAGAAGCTCTTATATTAGTTATTGATTATTTATTTAATAGTGAAGGATTTTTGATTATAAAGGCAAGTCATAACATTGATAATAAGGCTTCTGGTAGAGTAATGGAAAAAGCGAGTATGAGATTTGAAGGAATGGAAAAGGAGGCAATGAGAAATAGTAAAAATGAAATATTCGATGTAATAAGGTATTCTATAAATAAAAAACAGTGGTTGAGCAGGAATTGTGATAAAAAGATGTGATTTTGTTTAATTGGGAGGGAAATAATCTCTATGATAACAAAAATAGATTGTATCTGCCCGGCTTATATTAATCAAAGAGGTGATTGTACACTATTTTTTGCTTTTAATGAAGTTATTAGGATTGATAGACCACTAAACACTGTCTTAGAGAAGATTTTAAATAAAGGACCTGCCAAGGTAGATGATGATTATGTAAGAAGACTATTAAATAGTAAAATTAGTTTGCCATTAGTATTTAATAACAGCATATTTATCAAGATAAAATTTAGAAAACCAAAAATAAAAAATGACCCTTCCTATGGATATATAAATTTAAGATGTATCAAATATGTAAGAAAAAGTTCGGGATCTATTTTTGTAAGAATGTCATCGGGATATAGCCTTGAAGTTATTTCTAGTTATAATTTTGTGGTAAATAGTATAAATAATGCAAGATACATATATTTAGTGCTAAAACATATGTCTGATGCGATAGATGATGGAAGTAGAAGGTATCAGAAAAGATTATGCATAAGTAACTGGGAATTTATTGATAAAAAGCTAATAGGAGAGTTTGTAAAATAAATAAAATATTAATTATAATGCCCTTTAAAATTTATTTAATAGAAAAATAAAAATGAGCCCTATTATATAACATAGGACTCATTTATTATAAAATGATTTTCTTAAACATACTATATCGAAATATTATAATTGTTCATTTTTTTCCTTGTAATATTCTCGTATTTTACTATAAAATTCTCTTATAAGGCTTTCTGACTCTTCATAGTCTATAGTTCCTTGGACAGTATACTGACTTCCACCGCCTCTTATATTCATACTATCTTTTAAACCTTTAAGAATATAATTAAGATCTATATCCAGATTATTACTTCTGCTTATTACAAACTGGATAACTCCATTGTTATTAGTTGTATAAAGCTGTATAGTATTATCACTTTCATTTAATATTGATGAAATTAAATTGACATCTTTTATGTTTTCATTATCAAAACTTTTAACAATATAGGAAATATTATTATACGATTTTGATTCGCTTAGTAAAATTTTAGCTCTAGCTTTTGCTAGATTTTTTTTATTTATAAGAAGTTCTTTTTCTAAATTTTCTTTTATTTCTATTAATTCTTTGGTTTTTTCTACTATATTTTCAGCTTTAGCAGATAGTAAAGCCCCTACTTCATAAATAGCATCATTTTTCCAAGAATAATCTTGTAGTGCTCTATAACCACAAACAAAATCTATTTTTGTTTTTCCTTTAGTTTTTTCAGTTTTTCTAATTTTAACAAGACCAAGTTCACCAGTTGAATTTAAATGAGTCCCGCAGCAAGCAGAAAAATCAATTCCATCAATTTCTACAACCCTTAATTCTTCATCTGTTGTTGGGGTTTTTCTTAAAGGGATTTCTGTCAAATCTTCCTTAGAAGGTAAGTATGAACTTATTTTAATATTACTTTGTATCATACGGTTAGTGAGGTATTCAACTTGTTTAATTTCCTTATATGAAAAGTCATCTTTTGTAACCTCAATAGAAATATATTCATCACCAAAGTGAAAACTTTCTGTTTCTGCTTGATATAGATTAAAAATATTAGCAGATAATAGATGTTGACCAGTGTGTTGCTGCATAAGATCAAATCTGTTGTTCCAATCAATATTTAAATCTACCTTATCAGAGTGGATTTCTTCTTTAACTACATGAATTATATTATTATCTTCATCTTCATAGACATCAATTACATTTATACCATTAATAGTTCCTTTATCCCTTGGCTGACCACCAGCTAAGTGGGGATAGAAAATTGTACGATCAAGAATAATATAAAATAAATCTTCCTTCTTTGTAATACTAATTACATTTGCTTTAATTTCCTTTAAATACGAGTCTTCCATATATGTTTTTATGGTCACTAAATCACACCTTTCAAAATTAATATCACATTAAATATAGGGATAATTTACTTTTCGAAGAATAAGTAATTAAGAATATTTAAAGGTGATAATTGTGGAGATAAATTTATTTTTTTTAATTATAATTTATTTATTAGGAATTTTAATTTCCTATTATAGTATAAGTTTCAAAATAATAATCTTTATTTTGATTATAGTATTAATATATCTATTTTATACTAAAAAGCAAAAAAAGTTAAATAAAATTATTTTAATAATAATTATTTTGCTGGTAGGTTCATATAGATATAGTATAGTATCTAGTAGTAAATTACATTTTATATCCAAGAAAAATGTAAAAATAGAAGGTTTACTCACTAAAGAAGAAAAAAACGACAAATTTATTTTAGAGATAAAGAAAATAAATAACAAAAAAATTAGCAAAGAAAAGATTTTGATTACAATATATAATAATGAGAATAATATAAAAGTCAATACATATATAAGATGTAATCTTATTTTAAAAAGCCCAAGTAGAAATACTAACCCAAAACTATTTAACTATAGGGATTATTTAAAAGGCAAGAAAATATTTTATACTACAAGTATAAAATCTAAAGATGTTGAAATACTAGAATTAGATTATAATAAGATAATTTATTATAAAGAGAATATTAAGTCGAAAATAAATGATAAACTTAAACAATCTTTATCAGAGGATAGTTATAAATTATTATTTAGTATACTTTTATCCGATAACATTCTTAATGATAGAACTAGGAAAGATTATACAAATCTAGGAATATCACATGTTCTAGCAGCATCTGGACTTCATATTAATTTAATAGTATTTTTCTTAGAAAAAATATTATCAATATTTAATATTAAAAAGCAGTATAAATATGGTGTTATTTTAATGTTTTTATGGATATATGCATTTATAATTGATTTTCCAGCTTCTATTGTTCGAGCATCTATAATGTTTAGTGTAAAGTGTATTAAAGAAATACTCAATTTGCCCTATCATGGGAAAATTGAAGCTTTATTTACTATTTTTATTATGCTCATATATAATCCATTATATATATACAATTTAAGTTTTAAATTATCAGCTATGGCTACCTTGGGAATTAAATTTTTTGAAGAGTATTTAATTAATAGATTTTATCACATAGACTCTCTATTTTTAAGTGAAATAATACCAACACTATCTGTAGTAATATTTTTATTTCCAATAGAGATGTATTATTTTAATACAACTAAACCTATAAGTATAATATCAAATATATTGATAATTCCTATAATTTCACTATCATTATTATTTTCCATATGTATTATTTTTACTCCTATAAACTTTGTAAGTATAATAAATATACTAAGTTATATTGTGGATAAAATTATATATTTTAATATGATGATAATTAAACTACTAAATAAAGTGAATATTTTTAATATAACTTTATTTAGCCCAGATACTATATTTATATTTTATTACTATATTTTATTATTAGTTCTTTTATTAGGACTAGATAATCCAAAACTAAAAAGAGCCTTATATTACTATAATTTTAAGTTTACTTGTTATATAAAAGGATTATATCAAAACTTTATAATTTATATTTTAGTTTTAGCTATAGCAACAAATTATATATGTATTTTAACAGATGATAAAGTAACTATTGATTTTGTAGATGTATCACAGGGAGATTGTGCTTTAATAAGGTACAAGGAAAAAAATATATTGATAGATACAGGTGGTACTGTATTTGGGGACTTTAAAATTGGGCAGAATATAACTTTACCTTATTTAGTAAAGAATAATATTAAAAAAATAGATCTTTTATTTATAACTCATTTTGATAAAGATCATTATGAAGCTTTGTATGATATTATACCTTTTATAAAAATTGATAAGATTTACTGTAGTTATAGGCCTGAAAAAGATCTGTATTTATATTTATTAGAAAATAATATTAAGATAGAATTAATTGATGATAGCAGTAGTTTCATTATTTCTAATAAATTATATTTAGATATTGTTTATCCAAATAAGAAGACTAGTGAAAAAACATCTTCCAATGATAAATCTTTGGTTATTTTATTAAAGTACTATAATAAAAAACTATTATTTACAGGTGATATAGAGGAACTTGCAGAAGAAAAATTAATAAGTAATAATAAAATAAATAATATAGATATTTTAAAAGTTGCTCACCATGGTAGCAAAACTTCATCAAAATTAGATTTTATAAAAAAAACGAATCCAGATTATGCTATAATATCTGTAGGAAGAAATAATAGATTTAACCATCCAGATGAAGAAGTAATAAATAGATTTAAAAATAATGGTACAAAAATTTATAGAACTGATAAAAATGGAAGAATAAGGTTAGAGTTAAGTAGTAGAACATTCAATTTTAGCTTATACAGCAATGAATGTAATAAGTATAATAAAAAATATATATTTTTAAGAAAAATGGGTTTATATTTTCTATATTTTATATTATTTTATTATTTATTTAAAGACTCCATATATTCTATTAATGAGCAGGAGTAATATATTATAAGAAATATCTAAGGGAGAGGATTTTGTTGGATTACAGTAGTATGTCGAAAATAGTTGGTAGCAATAATATGCAAGGATCATATTTATTTATGGGAAAAGAAAAATATTTAATGGAAGATTTGGTAAAAAAAACAGTAAATAAATATATAAATCCATCCTTTTTAGATCTGAATTATTCAAAATTAGAGGGAAAAGATATAGATTTAGAAGACTTAATATCAACTTGTGAGACATTACCATTTATGTCAGAGAAAAGACTTGTTGTAGTTAATAATATATCGGCTTTCATATCTAATATAGACACAAAGCAAGATAAATTATACGAATATTTAAATAATACTGGAGATTTTTTAATACTTATTTTAGTAGATTCCGAGAACCAACTAAAAAAGAATATGAAAATTTATAAATATTTTAATAAAAAGAATACATATGTTGATTTTGATAAGTTATATGGAGCAAATTTAAACAAGTGGATAGAAAAAATAGTATCTCATTCAGGTAAAAAAATTACAATGTCAAATATAAACTATTTTACTCAAAAGAGTTCTTATACTAGTAAGAATGTAGATGTTAGTTTGTATGAATTGAGAAATGAACTTAATAAAGTTATTGACTATGCTAGCAATATAGAAATAACTAAACAGGATATAGATGCAGTTTTAATAGATCCTATAGATACAAATATATTTGAACTTTTGGATTCAATAACAAGGCTTGATGTAAATAGAGCCTTAAATTTATTTGATGAGATGTATATGTCTAATGAACCTGTTCAGAGAATATTTTTCATGATTACGAGACAAATTAGATTAATTTATGGATATAAATTATATATGAAGAAAGGTTACAGTCCTTCATTAATTCAGAAAAAGCTTAAAATAGGTAGCTTTGAATTTAACAAGATAAAGAATCAATCTAAAAATTTCAGTAACAATAGATTACTACTAATCATGAATGAATTATTGATTATGGATATTAAAATGAAGACAACTCAGTCAAATGATAAGCTTTTAATGGAGATGTTTATAGTTAAATTATGTAGTTTAAGATAATAATGAATACAAAAAAACTTCGGGTAACCGAAGTTTTTACTTACATTGCGTTGTTTAATTTTTTTGTTAGACTGCTGATTTTTCTTGAGCCTGCGTTACGATGTATGATATTTTGGTGAACAGCTTTTTTAACTTTTCTGTCGATTACCTTTAATAATTCTTGAGCTTCTTCAGTGTTTCCATTATCTATAGCTTCGTTAAAATATCTAACATGAGTTTTTATTTCAGTTTTTCTTTTTCTATTTTCTAGTCTTCTTCTTTCACTAGTACGAATGTTTTTTTGTGCAGCTTTGATATTAGCCAATGCTTTCACCTCCCATTAATATAACAAAATTTATTTTACCATGATAGGCCTAAAAAAGCAAGAAAAAAAATTTCTGTAATTATTTGAATATTAGGGTATAGGTAGATTAGAATATATAATATCTTTAAATAAAAGTATTAAATGTTATAATATCACTAAGGGGTGTTAGAATGGATAATATAGAAGATAATAATAGTATGAAAAGAGATGAAGATGAAAAAATGGAATGGATTAAAAGTATATTTATTGCAATAATACTTGCATTGTTTATAAAAACATTTATATTTAACTCAACCTTAGTATCAGGTAGTTCCATGTATCCAACACTCTTTGAGGATGATAGATTATTTTCAGTAAGAGTTCCTTTATATCTTAGAGAGCCAAAAAGATCAGAGCTTATAGTATTTAAGGCGCCTGATCATATGCGAAAAGATTATATAAAAAGAGTTATAGGGATAGAAGGAGATATAGTAGAAATAAAGAATGGAAAGGTTTATTTAAATGGTTCTATTTTACATGAAGACTATATAGAGCCAGGTATAGAAACTAGTATTTATGGAGAGAGTAAATGGATTGTTAAGGAAAATGAACTTTTTGTATTAGGAGATAATAGAAGAGAAGGAGCAAGTAAAGATAGTAGGTACTTTGGTACTATTCATAATAGTTCTGTAAAAGGTATTGTAAATTTCAGATATTATCCACTTGATTATAGGTTTGGAAAAATAAATAATAAATAAGTAGCAATTATGGTGTTTTGTTTACAGTAAGATGTTTTTTTGATATAATAACATGATGTTATATAGTAGTTAATTAGGAGGAAATGATAAATATATGAAAAAGGTTAATCAGGAAAATATTAGAAATTTTTCTATAATAGCCCATATTGATCACGGAAAAAGTACTTTAGCAGATAGATTAATAGAAAAAACAGGAATGTTAACAGCTAGAGAAATGGAATCTCAGGTTTTAGATAATATGGATTTAGAAAAAGAAAGAGGAATTACAATCAAATTAAAGGCTGTAAGATTAAATTACAATGCTAATGATGGTGAAGAATATACTTTAAACCTAATCGATACACCAGGTCATGTGGATTTTACATATGAAGTGTCTAGATCTCTTGCAGCATGTGAAGGAGCAATATTAATTGTAGATGCGGCTCAAGGAATAGAAGCACAAACCCTGGCAAATGTTTATTTGGCATTGGATCAAGACTTAGAGATTATACCTGTAATAAATAAAATTGACTTACCAGGAGCAAGACCTGAAGAAGTTAAACAGGAAGTAGAAGATATAATAGGAATAGATTGTTCTGATGCTCCATTAATTTCTGCAAAAGAAGGTATAAACATAGAAGATGTTCTTGAAGCAATTGTAAATAAAGTTCCAGCACCTGTTGGAGATAGTAGTGCGCCTTTAAAAGCATTAATCTTTGACTCCTATTATGATAGTTATAAAGGAGTAATTTGTTATATAAGAGTAGTTGAAGGAACAGTGAAGCCAGGTATGCAAATTAAAATGATGGCTACAGGAAAGAAATTCGAAGTAGTTGAAGTTGGAATAAATACTTCTACTCACTTAGTAACAGATGAATTAAAAGCAGGGGATGTAGGATTCTTAACAGCAGCAATAAAAAATGTTGAAGAAGCAACAGTTGGGGATACTATTACGGATGTTAATAACCCTACGACAGAGCCATTAGAAGGATATCAAGAAGTAGTACCAATGGTATTTTGTGGTATATATCCTGCTGAAGGAGAAGATTTTAACTCTGTAAGGGAAGCACTTGAAAAATTAAAAGTAAATGATGCAGCTTTAACTTTTGAGGCAGAGTCATCTGTCGCATTAGGTTTTGGTTTTAGATGCGGATTTTTAGGTCTTTTACACATGGAAATAATCCAAGAGCGTTTAGATAGAGAGTTTAATTTAAATATTATAGCAACATCACCAAGTGTTATATACAAGGTTCATAAAAAAGATAGAACAGAATTAGAAATTCAAAATCCATCAAATTTACCACCATTAGCAGAGGTAGAATATATGGAAGAGCCAATAGTTACTGCTAATATAATGACTCCATCTGAATATGTAGGTACCATAATGGAACTTTGTCAAGATAAAAGAGGTAAGTTTATAAATATGGAATATATAGAGGAAACAAGGGTAGTACTTCATTATGATATGCCTTTAAATGAGGTTATATATGATTTCTTTGATGCATTAAAATCAAAGACTAGAGGATATGCTTCATTTGATTATGAATTAAAAGGTTATAAACGTAGCGATCTTGTAAAACTTGATATATTAATAAATGAAGAAGTAGTCGATGCTTTCTCATTAATAGTTCATAAGGATAAAGCTTATGAAAGAGGTAGAAGTATAGTTGAAAGATTAAAAGGTGTAATACCTCCGCACCAATTCTCAGTACCTTTACAAGCGGCAATAGGAAGTAAAATTATAGCTAGAGAAACAATAAGAGCTTTAAGAAAAGATGTAACAGCCAAATGTTATGGTGGAGATATATCAAGAAAGAAAAAACTTCTTGAAAAACAAAAAGAGGGTAAAAAGAAAATGAGACAAATAGGATCTGTAGAAGTACCTCAAGAAGCATTTTTAACTGTATTAAAGTATGATGAAGATTAATTAGATGCACACATTAGTGTGCATTTTTTTTAGAGAAAAGGAGATATTATGAAAGAAAACATTAGTTTATATATACACATTCCATTTTGTGAAAAAAAATGCTACTACTGTGACTTTGTATCTTATACAAACCAAACAAAGGAGTGTATAAGTGATTATATAGAAAAATTAATAATGGAAATTGATTTATATAAAGATAAACTAAAAAGATATAATGTAAAAACTATTTTTATAGGTGGAGGTACTCCTTCTATAATTGATAGTCGATACATTAGCCAAATATTAAACCATATTAGGGATAACTTTTGTATAGATAAGGAAGTTGAAATTACAATAGAAGCTAATCCTGGAAGTATAAATAATTTAAAGGTGAAAGAATATAAAGAAGCAGGAATAAATAGATTTAGTCTAGGTCTTCAGTCTACAAATAATAAGATATTAAAACAAATAGGAAGAATACATTCATATGAAGACTTCTTAAAAAGTTATAATATCCTTAAAGATGAAGGAATAGAAAATATAAATATAGATTTAATTTTTGCCCTTCCTAATCAGTCATTTGAAGATATAGAAGTAGATTTAGACAATATACTATCTTTAGATTTAAAGCATGTATCATATTACTCTTTAATACTAGAGGGAAATACTCCTATGCAAAAGTGGTATGAGGAAGGTAGGTTTGAATTTCCAGAAGATGATATAGACAGGAAGATGTATCACTATATAGTTGATAGACTTAAAGAAAATGGATATATTCATTATGAAATTTCGAATTTTTCTAAAAAAAATAAAAAATGCAATCATAATATTGCATACTGGAAGATAATGCCTTATATAGGATTTGGGGTATCAAGTCATTCATATTTGGATGGAAAGAGATTTTCTAATACAAAAAATTTACAAGAATATATAAAAATGATTAATTTGGGTAAACTACCTATAGTAGAGGTAAATGAAACTACATTAAAAGATGAGATAGAAGAATACTGTATATTTGGTAGTAGATTAATAGATGGAATTAATAAGTTAGAATTTAAAAATAGATTTAATAAAGATATATATTTTTACTATGAGGATGTAATTAATAAACATATTAATGATGGATTATTAATAGATGATGAAAAAAATATCAAACTTACTAAAAGGGGACTAGATTTAGCTAATTTAGTAGAAATGGATTTTCTTTTATAGATAAAGGGTTGACAATCATCAAAAGTAATGATAAATTATAAATGTAAGGTTTAGCACTCAATGAACGCGAGTGCTAATTACATCCGAAACGTGACTATAGAGGTGATTATCGTGTTGGATGATAGAAAATTAAAGGTTCTTTATGCTATAATTAATAGCTATGTAGATAGCGCTGAACCTATAGGATCTAGAACCATATCTAAAAAATATGATTTGGGCGTAAGCTCAGCAACAATTAGGAATGAAATGTCTGATTTAGAGGATTTAGGATATTTAAGCAAACCTCATTCATCAGCAGGAAGAGTCCCTTCTGATAAGGGATATAGACTTTATGTAAATGAGTTGTTAAAGCTAAAAGCTTCAGGTAATGAAGATATAAATTTAAATCAAAAGTTTATGGAAAGTTTAATAAAAGAAGCAAATGAATTAGATGAGTTAATAGAAAATGCAGCAAAGATGCTCTCTTCTATAACGAGTTATACATCTGTAGTTGCCTCACCTAAAATGAGAGATATTAAGATAGACAAAATACAATTAGTACCTGTAGATAATATAGGTATATTGATTTTGTTAATTTGTAATAATGGTGTTGTTAAAAATTCAATTGTTAAATCAAGTTTAAACATATCTTCAGATGATTTAAATGTAGTATCAAATTTTCTAAACTCTAAAATATCTGGTTTAGAAATAGATGAAGTTATAAATATATTAACAGATAATTCAATTATAAACATACAAAATCAAAATAATATTATAAAATTTTTAGTTCCGCCAATAATAGAGGCAGTAGAAGATTTAATAAGTATAGATTTATATTCAGAAGGAGTTACAAATATTTTGAATTTTCCTGAGTATAAAGATGTTAATAAGGCTAAAGAATTTATTTCTTTTATGGAGGATAAAGAACTGTTATTGGATGTTCTAATGAAAACATCAACATCAGAAGATTTAGATATAATAATAGGAAATGAAAATATTTATGCTCCAATTAAAGATATAAGTATAATTACTGCAACATATAAAATTGATGGAAAAACAATAGGTAAAATAGGGCTACTTGGTCCAACTAGAATGGATTATTTAAATTTAATTAAAACAATTAAGGTGTTCTCTAACAATATAACACATGTTATGGATCTTATGATAAATGGATAAAAATAAGAGGTGATACAGTGAGTAAAAATGAAAGCAACAATGAAGAAATTAAAGATGAATTAGATGAAAATGAAAATGATGAAAAGATTGAACAGGAAGAAATTGAAGATCAAGACGATGAAGTTTGTGAAGAGGAATCAGAAGGAAATGAAGATTTAAAATCACAGTTAGAAGAATCAAATAATAGATTTTTAAGGCTTCAAGCAGATTTTTCAAACTTTAAAAGAAGAAGTGAAAAAGAAAGAACAGGTTTAGTATCTCTTGGAAAAGAAGCAATTGTGACAGATATACTACCTGTGATTGATAATTTTGAAAGAGCAATGATGTTAGATGAAGGCTCTGATAAAGACAGCTTTTATGAAGGAATTGAATTGATTCAAAAGCAACTTATTGAAGTTTTAGAAAAACATGGTGTTAAGGAGATTAATTGTTTACATGAACAATTTGACCCTAACTATCATTATGCAGTACAAATGCAAGAAAGCGATAAGTATCAACCTGATGTAGTAATTAATATTATGCAAAAAGGCTATTTATTGAATGATAAAGTAATTAGACCAGCAATGGTAATTGTATCAAAGTAATTTATAGGAGGAATGTGAAATGAGTAAAATTATAGGAATTGACTTAGGAACAACAAATTCAGCTGTAGCAGTAATGGAAGGTGGAGAACCAATTATAATCCCAAATGCAGAGGGAAATAGAACTACACCTTCAGTAGCAGCTTTTACAAAAGATGGAGAAAGATTAGTAGGAGAAACAGCAAAAAGACAAGCGATTACTAACCCAGATAGAACTATACAATCAATAAAAAGAGAAATGGGTAGTGACTATAAGAAAAATATTGATGGAAAAGATTATACACCACAAGAATTATCAGCAATGATATTACAAAAATTGAAACAAGATGCTGAAAGTTATTTAGGAGAAAAAGTAACTACTGCAGTAATAACTGTGCCAGCTTACTTTACAGATGCTCAAAGACAAGCTACAAAAGATGCTGGTAAAATAGCAGGTTTAGATGTAAAAAGAATAATAAATGAACCAACAGCAGCAGCACTTGCTTATGGATTAGATAAAGAAGAAGGACAACATAAAATAATGGTATTTGACTTAGGTGGAGGTACTTTTGACGTTTCAATACTTGAACTTGGAGATGGAGTATTTGAAGTATTAGCAACAAGAGGAAACAACCATTTAGGTGGAGATGACTTTGATAATGCTTTAATTGAATATATAAACGATGAATTCAAAAAAGAAAATGGTGTAGATTTAAAAGCTGATAAAATGAGTTTACAAAGACTTAAAGAAGCAGCAGAAAAAGCTAAAAAAGAATTATCAAGCACAATGTCAACAAACATAAACTTACCATTTATAACTGCAACAGATCAAGGACCAGTTCATTTAAATATGGATATAACAAGAGCTAAATTTGAAGAATTAGTTTCACCACTAGTTGATAAAACTATAGAACCTGTTAAATTAGCTTTAAAAGATGCTGGATTACAACCAAATGAAGTTGAAAAAGTTATATTAGTTGGTGGTTCAACAAGAATACCAGCAGTTCAAGATGCAGTTAAAAAATTAATTGGTAAAGATCCACAAAAAGATATAAACCCAGATGAATCTATAGCTTTAGGTGCAGCAGTTCAAGGTGGAGTTTTAAGTGGAGAAGTTAAAGATGTTTTATTATTAGACGTTACTCCATTATCATTAGGAATAGAAACATTAGGTGGAGTTGCAACTAAATTAATAGAAAGAAATACAACAATACCAACTAAAAAATCTCAAATTTTCAGTACAGCAGCAGATAATCAAACAGCTGTAGATATTCACGTAATTCAAGGTGAAAGAGAAATGGCACAAGATAATACTACACTAGGTAGATTCCAATTAACAGGAATTCCATCAGCTCCAAGAGGAGTACCACAAATTGAAGTAACATTTGATATAGATGCTGATGGTATAGTTAATGTAAGTGCGAAAGATTTAGGTACAGGAAAAGAACAAAAAATAACAATTACAGCATCAAGTAATTTATCAGATGATGAAATAGATAAAAAAGTAGAAGAAGCAGAAAAATTTGCAGAAGAAGATAAAAAGAAAAAAGAAGCTATTGAAATCAGAAACCAAGGTGACTCATTAGCATATCAAACTGAAAAAACATTATCAGAATTAGAAGGTAAAATCTCTGATGATGAAAAAACAGAAGTAGAAGCTAAACTTCAAGAATTAAAAACAGCTTTAGAGTCAGATGATATAGAAGATATAAAAACTAAAACAGAAGCTTTAACTGAACAGTTCCATAAACTAAGTGAAAAGTTATATCAACAAGCACCAGAAGGTGAAGAAGCATCATCCCAAGATGATGATGTAGTTGATGGAGACTATGAAGTAGTTGACGAAGAGTAGTTAGAATAATATAATATGTTATTAAAGCTAAATCCTAGGATTTAGCTTTAATTTTGTAAAATAAGATAAGGTAGGTGTAGATCTTTGAGAGATTTTTATGAGATATTAGGTGTAGATGAAAATGCTACTCAAGATGAAATTAAAAGAGCGTATAGAAAAAAAGCTAAACAATATCATCCTGATTTAAATCCAGATAATAAAGAAGAAGCGGAACAACAATTTAAAGAAGCAACAGCAGCATATGAGATTCTAAGCAATGAAGAGATGAGAAGTAGATATGATAGATATGGACACGCAGGAGTAGATCCACAGGCTCAAGGAGCAGGGTTTGGAGGATTTGAAGATATCTTTAGTGATATTTTTGGTGATATCTTTGGAGGATTTGGTGGGTTTTCAGGAAGTAATAAGCCTTATAATGGTCCTGAACGTGGTAGTGATTTAAGATATGATTTAACTATAGAATTTGAAGAAGCTATATTTGGTACAGAAAAAGAGATAACAGTAAGAAAAGAAGAAAATTGTACTACATGTGATGGAACAGGTGCCAAACCAGGAAGTGAAGTTAAAACTTGTCCAGTTTGTAATGGGTCTGGTGAAGTAAGACGTGTACAAAACACTAATTTAGGACAATTTGTAAGAGTTGTGACTTGTGAAAATTGTAATGGTAGTGGTGAGGAAATTGAGGATAAATGTGAAAACTGCAATGGAAGCGGAAGAGAAATAAAGTCTAAGAAATTAAGAGTTAAGATTCCAGCAGGTGTAGATAATGGTTCAATAATATCTATAAGAGGCGAAGGAGAGGCAGGATATAAAGGTGGAGAACATGGAGATTTATACGTCTATATAAATATAATTGAAGATGCTAACTTCATAAGACGTGGAACAAACTTATACCTTGATATTCCAGTTTCATTTACAGAAGTTGCCTTAGGAGCAGAGATTGAAGTACCTACTTTAGAAGGTATAGAAAAGTATACATTACCTAGAGGGACGCAAACAGGAACTACATTTAAATTAAAAGGACATGGTGTTCCTAATTTAAGAGGAGTGGGAAGAGGAGACTTATATTTTACGGTAAATGTATTTACTCCAAAAGAATTAACTGATAGACAAGAAGAGTTATTATTAGAATTTTCAGAAGAATCTGGTGAAGTGTATAAGAAGCATAAGAAAGGTTTTTTTGAGAAAGTAAAAGATGCATTTTCAAATTAATTAGTATTATTAAGATATAAATATATAATATATTTATATCTTAATTTTTATATAATAAAACTTATCTAAATATGGTAAAATAAAAATATACATAAAAGAATATTTAGTGAACACATTGATGTGTTCACTAAATATTTGTTAACTTGAAATGGTAATAATTTTTTAAATATGGTAATATACAATAGAAAAGGAAGTGTTAGTATGAAGTGGTTAGAGGTTAGTATTTCAACAACGCCTGAGAATGAAGAGATTGTTTCGGGAATATTATATACAATTGGTGCAGATGGTCTTAATATTGAAGATCCTCAGGATGTTGTAGATATGACAGATACACAAGACTCGACAGAGTGGGATTTCATAGATGAAAAGTTATTAAATCTTGATATGGATAAAATAGTAATAAAAGCCTATTTCTCAGAAACAGAAGATATTGATAGAATAAAAAATATTGTACTAGAAAAAGTTGAGCAGATTCCATACATGGAAAAAGGAGTAAAATATGGAGAGGTAGAGTTTAACTATATAGAAGATAGAGATTGGTCTGAGACATGGAAAAAAGGATACAAGCCAATGAGAGTTGGACAAAATCTAGTTATAAAGCCAAGTTGGGAAGATTATGAAGAAAAACCTAAAGATATAATAATTGAATTAGACCCGGGAATGGCTTTTGGTACAGGAGACCATGAAACAACGTTTATGTGTCTTGAAGCATTAGAGGAGTTTATAGATTCAGATAACTTAGTTTATGATATAGGATGTGGAAGTGGAATTTTATCAATAGCTGCTTCAAAATTAGGTGCAAAAAAAGTTGTAGGAGTTGATTTAGTTCCTTTAGCAGTTGAAGTATCGAAAGAAAATGTAAAAATAAATAATGAGACAGAAGATGTTCAGATTATACATGGAAATCTTCTAGATGTAGTAGAAGATAAAGCAGATCTTATAGTAGCAAATATAATTGCAGAAATTATTGTTGAGATGAGTAATGATTTAAAGGATTTTCTTAAAATAGATGGCTTATTTATTGGATCAGGAATTATTTTAAGTAAAATAGATTTAGTAGTTAATGCTTTAGAAAAAGCAGGTTTTGAAATTCTGGAAATTAGAGAAATGAATGAATGGGCTTGTATTATAGCTAGAAAGTAAGGAGAAGATATGAGGAAATTTTTTGTTGATAAAGAGAATATTATAAATGATATTATATTTATATATGGGCAAGATAGAAAACATATAGTAGATGTATTAAGATTATCCTTAGAAGATGAAATTATAGCTTCATGCGAAGAAATAAATTATTTTACTAAAATAAATAATATAGATGACGAAAAAGTAACGCTTAAAATATATGAAAAATCTAGTGGAAATAATGAGCCAAAAATTAATATAACTTTATTTCAAGGTTTAGCAAAGGGAGATAAAATGGATTTTATCACTCAAAAAGGAACAGAAATAGGTATAAAAAGTTTTTATGGAGTACAAATGGAAAGGTCCGTTGTAAAAGCAAAAGATAGAAAATGGATAGATTCAAAATTAAAAAGATATAATAAAATCTCAGAAGAAGCAAGTAAGCAGTGTAAAAGAGATCATATTCCAGAATTTAAAGATATTATTAGTTTTAATGAAATGGTAAAGATGTTAAAAGAAAGTGAAAATATCTTAATACCTTATGAATCTGAAGGTGACAATAAAATAAAAGATGTATTAAAAAAGGTAGATGGGAAAGATGTAAATATCATTATTGGACCTGAGGGTGGATTTAGCAGTGAAGAAATTAATAGGTTAAAGGAAATCGGAGGATTGACACTATCTTTAAGTAATAGAATATTTAGAACAGAGACAGCAGGACTTGTAGCTTCTACGATAATACTTTATGAGTTAGAAGATATGGGAGTGATATAATGAAAAAAGTAGCATTTCATACTTTGGGATGTAAAGTTAATAAGTATGAAACTGAAGCTATGGAAGAACTATTTAAAACGAGTGGTTATGAAATAGTAAAAGAAGATGATATAGCAGATATATATGTAATAAATACGTGTACAGTAACAAATTTATCAGCAAGTAAATCACGTCAGTTTATAAGAAAAGCAAAAAGACTAAATGCTAATGCAGTAGTAGCAGTAGTAGGATGTTATTCTCAGGTTTCACCAGATGAGGTTGCTGAAATTGATGGTGTAGATGTAATAATAGGAACAAATAAAAGAAATCAAATAGTCTCTTTATGCGAAGAAGCCAAAGATAAAAAGATGCAAATAAATATAGTTAAAGATTCAAATGAATACAAAGAATTTGAAGAAATTAACGTTACGGGTATGGAATCTATGACTAGAGCATATATAAAAGTGCAGGATGGATGTAATCAATTTTGTTCATATTGTATAATTCCTTATGCAAGAGGAAGAATTAGAAGTAGAGATGCATATGATATAGTAGAAGAGATAAAGGAACTATCTGATAAAGGCTTTAAAGAAGTAGTACTAACTGGAATACATGTAGCATCGTATGGAAAAGATCTTAATAATATGGATTTAGCTACTCTTATTGAGAATATAGCTAAAATAGATGGAATAAAAAGAATTAGACTATCATCTATAGAGCAGAGTATTATTACAGATGAGTTTATGGAGAGGATAGTAAATACGAATAAAGTATGTGATCATTTTCATCTATCCTTGCAAAGTGGCTCAGATAGTGTATTAGAAAGAATGAATAGAAAATACACATCTAATGAATATTATGAAAAAGTTAAATTAATTAGAAAATATATGCCTAATGCTGGAATTACTACAGATATAATTGTTGGTTTTCCACAAGAAACTGATGAGGAATTTGAAGAAACATTAGAATTTGTAAAAAAAGTTAAATTTTCTAAAATTCATGTATTTAAATATTCTCCTAGAGAAGGAACAATAGCAGCAAAAATGACTGGACAAATTGATGGGAATATAAAAAATGAGAGAAGTAGTACTTTAATAGAGCTTCAAGATCATTTACAATTTGAATTTATGAAAGAACAGAAAGATAAAATATTAAATGTTTTATTTGAAGAAATTATAGATGATTATCTAGAGGGATACTCTACAAACTATTTAAGAGTAGCAGTAGATCCTAGTCTTGCAAAAGAAGGAGATATTAAAGAAGTAAAAGTTATAAAATGTGATGAAGATAGACTTATATCAGAAATATAGGGGGTGAAATTTTGTCAGATTGCATATTTTGTAAAATAGCAAATAAAGAAATACAAAGTAATATTATATATGAGAATGAGGACATTCTTGCATTTGAAGATTTAAATCCTCAAGCACCTGTTCATATTTTAATAATTCCTAAAAAGCATATAGAGTCAGTAGACGATATAAATGATGAAAATAAGGATATAATTGGTGAAATATTTTTAGCTGCAAATAACATTGCAAGAGAAAAAGACTTATCAAATGGGTACAGAATTGTTAATAATTGCAAAGAAGATGGAGGGCAAACTGTAGATCATATTCATTTCCATCTACTGGGCGGAAGAAAGCTTCAATGGCCACCGGGCTAAAAAGTAAAATAATTTGATTGAAATTAAAATTAGAATATTGTATAATGGTTAAGTATCAGTCTAGAAGATATATTATTTTAGGATTGTTTGTATGGGGGGAGGGTGAATTATATGTCAGAAATTAAAATAGGTAAAAACGAATCTCTTGATGATGCTCTTAGAAGATTTAAAAGACAATGTAGTCGTTCTGGAGTTGTAGCTGAAGCAAGAAAAAGAGAGTACTATGAAAAGCCTAGCGAAGTAAAAAAGAAAAAAATAGAGGCTGCTAAAAAGAACAAAAAACGTTATTATTAATTGATTTCCCTTTATGGAAACTTATGAAAAAAACTTCATAATACTAAAGAGACTAAAATAATATAGATTGATTAATAAGTTTATAATAATTGGAAGAATAGAAATTTGGCCTAGGTAACTAGGCTTTTTTTATTGTTATTTTTATCATTTTAATATATTATTAGATTAAAGACTCCCGGGAGGTGAGAATATGAAGAAGAAAAGTATAATTGTTTTTTTGATTGTTATGCTTTTATTTACTAATAGTTTAGTTTTTGCAAAGGAAAATAAATCTAATGATAAAGTTTACGTAATTCCTATCCATGGAGAAATTAATGGAGCTACTAAAAACTTTGTAATAGAGCAAATTAACAAACTAAACAATAGAGATGATGTAGGATGTATTATATTTGATGTTAATACTTATGGTGGACTTATTGATAAAGCTATAGATATTAAGGATGCCATTATATCTACAGATATAAAAACTATATCATATGTTAATAATAAGGCAGAGTCTGCTGGAGTATTATTAACGATAGCTTCTGAAGATATTGCGGTTGCCCAAAATGCAACAATAGGCTCTGCTGAAACTATTCCAAATACAGAAAAAGTAATGTCAATGTGGAGAGCGGTTTTAAGAGACACAGCTCAACATAGAGGAAGAAATCCCCTTATAATAGAATCTATGGCGGAAAAGGATATTTTTGTACCGGGTGTTATAGTTAAAGGTAAACTACTTAACTTGACATCTCAAGAAGCTATTGAACTTGAAATAGCAGATGTTGTAGCGAGTGACTATGAGGAAATATTAAATAAGTTAGAAGTTGATTATGAAAGTATTGTAGTGATAGAAGAAAATTATCAGGTAAAACTAGCTAAATATATTTCAAATCCATATATTAATAGTTTGTTTTTAACTATTGCATTTGTAGGTATGGTAATAGAAATATTTAGTCCAGGATTTGGTTTGGGTGGAACAATAAGTATAATAGGGTTTGGTTTGTATTTCGGAGGTAACATTTTAGCTGGACATTCAAATTGGACTTCTTTAATATTATTTATCACAGGGTTTATTTTACTAATAGTAGAAGCTATAGTCCCAGGATTTGGTTTACCTGGTATTAGTGGATTAATATTAGTTTTTACAGGTATAATAATGGCTGTTGAGTCATTAGGAGTAGCGGCTATATCAATAAGTATAGCAATAATTGTAACAACAATAATAACAATATTGTTAATAAAATTAGGGTTTAAAAGTAAAATTTTAGATAATATTATTTTGAAATCAGATGTTACAAATAATGAACATAACGAGAAGAAAATTAGTAAAGAAGAACTACTAGGATCCATAGGTAAATCAGTATCTATCCTTAGACCTACAGGATTTATTGAAATTGAGGGACAAAGATATGATGCTTTATCTGAAGAAGGATTTATACAGGAAGGTTCTAAAGTAGTAGTATCAAAAATAGAAGGAAATAAAATATTTGTTAGGAGGATGTAATATGTCAGGATCAATATTAACAGTTGCTATAGCAACTTTAATAATAATATTTTTAATATTATTTTTCACATTTATACCAGTAGGATTATGGATTACAGCATTTTTCTCAGGGGTAAAAGTTAATTTTGCAACATTAATGGGAATGAGACTTAGAAGAGTAGCACCAAATAGAATAGTTCAACCTATGATAAAAGCAACAAAAGCTGGCCTTGATTTAAAAGTTGATGAACTAGAAGCACATTATTTAGCAGGAGGTAATATAAATACACTTGTTGATGCTTTGATAGCAGCACAAAGAGCAAATATAGAACTTGAGTTTACTCAAGCAGCAGCGATAGATTTAGCAGGTAGAAATGTATTAGAAGCTGTTCAAGTAAGTGTTAACCCTAAGGTTATAGAGACACCTCTAATAGCAGCAGTATCAAAAGATGGTATAGAGGTTATAGCTAAGGCAAGAGTAACAGTAAGAGCTAATATAGAGCGTCTGGTAGGTGGTGCAGGAGAAGAAACTATAATCGCTCGTGTTGGTGAGGGTATAGTTACTACGGTAGGTAGTGCAAATAGTCACAAAGATGTACTTGAAAACCCAGATAGTATATCAAAAACAGTTTTATCTAAGGGGTTAGATTCAGGTACAGCATTTGAAATATTATCTATAGATATAGCTGATGTTGACATAGGAAGAAACATAGGAGCTAGACTTCAAAAAGATCAAGCCCAAGCAGATAAAAATATAGCAGAGGCAAGAGCAGAGGAAAGAAGAGCTATGGCTGTAGCAAAAGAACAAGAAATGAAAGCAGAAGTTCAAGCTATGAAGGCTAAAGTTGTAGAAGCTGAAGCAGAAGTTCCTTTAGCATTAGCAGCAGCTTTAAGAGAAGGAAATTTAGGAGCATTAGATTACTATAATATGAAAAACTTATTGGCAGATACTGACATGAGAGAATCCATATCAAGACTTGGAGAAGATACTAAAAAAGAAAACAAATAAGGTGTGGTAAAAAATGAGAGCAGATAACTTTTTTGAGTTTTTACCAAATATTATTATTCTAGTTTCTATAGTTGTATCTTTGATTAATAAAAGCAAGAAAAAAGATGATGGGAACACAAAAAAATCCAATGATACACCAATAACTAGAGATAATAAAAAGCAATCAACTAGTCATAAAATATTTGGAATAGATTTTAACAACTTTCAAGATTCAATAAAATCTTATACTAAGGAATTTACAGAATATATTGAAGGATTAGATGCTGAAGAAAAAGAAGAATTAAAAAGTAATATGAAAAATTTAGATAGTGTTGAATCAGAAGAAGACTATTTAAAACAACATAAAATAGATAAAGTAAAGTTTCAAGAAGAAAAAGATAAGCAAGAAAAAAATAAACAAGTTCTTATTGATTATTATAAGGATGAAGATGAAAATGAAGGTGATGACTTAGATAAAAATGAACCCATATTAAATAAACAAGATTTATTAAAAGAAGATATTCTAAAGGGTTTGATTTTTTCAGAAGTTTTAAAAGAGCCACCATCAAAGGATTATTTTAAGCTATAGCATATGCTATAGCTTTTTTACTTTAAAACAGCTTTTATATTGTTTACATATCGGTGTCAAATATGGAAAAATATGGGTATATGTGGTATTATTGAGATTATTAATAATATATTAGGAGGATGCTATTTGGATAATGAAAAAGTTATAGAAATAGAAGAAAATTATATTGTTAGAGGAATATTAGGAAATTTGGACGAAAATTTAAAAATAATAGAATCAAACTTAGATGTAAAGATATATATAAGAGATGGTGTAATCAAAATAAAAGGAAAAGATACACATGTGGCTGAAAATTTAATTTATAATTTGATGGATATAATGAAAATACAAAAATCTATAGATAAGCATGATCTTTTATATGCAATAAATTTGGTAAAGACGAATGAACAAACTGATATGAAATTATTATTAAATGATATAATTTGTACTACTCACACAGGTAAAACAATAAAGCCAAGGACATTAGGTCAAAAAAGATATATTGATAGTATAAGACAAAATGATATTGTTTTTGGTGTAGGACCAGCAGGTACTGGAAAAACATATCTTGCAATGGCAATGGCTATTGATGCTTTTAAGAAAAAAGAAGTTAAAAGAATTATTCTTACAAGGCCTGCAGTAGAGGCTGGAGAGAATTTAGGTTTTTTACCAGGCGACCTACAAGAAAAAGTAGACCCTTATTTAAGACCTGTATATGATGCTTTATTTGATATATTAGGTGGGGATAGTTATATGAAATATATGGAGTTAGGATTAATTGAAGTAGCTCCACTTGCCTATATGAGAGGTAGAACTTTAGAAAATGCTTTTATAATATTAGATGAAGCTCAAAATACTACAGATGAACAAATGAAAATGTTCTTAACAAGGATAGGTTTTGGATCGAAAGCAATTATTACAGGAGATATTACTCAGATTGACTTACCTAAGGGCAAAAAATCAGGTCTGGTAATAGCCAAAGATATATTAAAAGATATTGAAGGAATAGGAATCGAAGAATTAAGTGTAAAAGATATAGTAAGACATCCTTTGGTTCAAAAGATTGTACTTGCATATGATAAGTATGAGAATAAGGACTCTTAAGGGAGGAAAAGATGAATAAAAAAAATAGTATGAAACTTACAAAAAAAGATGTATTTAATATTTTCCTTATGTTTTTGTTAGCAGTGGCCTTATTTTTCATAACTTTTTTAAGAGTTGAAAATTATAAATTCAATGTAAAAATAGGAGATATTGCAGAAGAAGATATAAGAGCTATAACCGAAATTCAAGATGATATAGCTACGGAAAGATTAAGAAAAGAAGCAGTAAAAAATGTACCTATAAAGTATAGAATCTCTCCATCTGTACAAATGTCAATAAAAAGCGATATAAATATATTGTTTAATCAAGTATCTAAAGTTCAGGAGATGGAAGATTTAACTTTAAAAGAAAAAAATTCAGAGCTGGAAAAAAATATAGAAATAGAACTGCCAAGTCAGACAAGATCAGATTTATTACAGATGGATAGTGACAAGTTAAAATCTTTAGAATCAACTTTATTAGATTTAACTAATCAGCTACTTAGTCCAGGCATAAGGGAAGAAGATATTCAATATGAAAAGGACAATCTAAAGTCTACATTTGACAGTTTATCACTAGATGATAAACAAAAGGAAATTGGACTATTAATCATGAAGAAGATGATAAAACCAAATAAATTGTTAGATGAGACAGAAACAGAAAGAAATAAGGAACAAGCTTTAGAGAGTGTAAATCCCGTTATAATAAAAGAAAATGAAATCATAGTTAATAAAGGTGAAGTAATAGATCAGCACAAATTGAATTTAATAAAAGAATCTGGTTTGTTAAAAAATGCTGATAAAGCAGGTATAAAATCATTGTTAGGAATTGTTATCCTAATACTATTATCGACTGTGTTTTTATATTTATATATTTTTTATTATCATAATGAGATTTTTTATGATGGTAGATATAAGGCTGTACTGCTAGTAGTAGTTCTTGTGATACTATTATCTGGTGGAATATATAGAATTTCTCCATACTTACTTCCAGTATCAACAGGTGCACTTCTAATTTCAGTATTAGTAGAGCCTCAACTTGCTATAGTTGTGAATATGATTATGTCAGTATTTTTAGCCTTTTTATTTAGGTTAGATATAAGTATAATATTTATGATGTTTTTAGGTGGAAGTCTAGGAGTTGTAAGACTTAAAGATCAAAGGGAAAGATCAAACTTATTAATGAATGGATTAATAATAGGGGTAACAAATGTATTAGTAATTACAGCATTTGGACTAATTAAACATATATCTTTTAAAGATATATTTATTAGAGACATACAAGTGTTTGCAAATGGAATTATAGCTGTAGTAATTACTATAGGTTCATTACCATTATGGGAAAATATATTTAATATATTAACTCCTGTAAGACTATCAGAATTAGCAAATCCAAATCAGCCTTTAATTAAGCAGATGTTACTAGAGGCTCCTGGAACTTATCATCATAGTTTAATTGTTGGAAACTTAGCAGAAGCTGCTGCAGAAGTTGTTGGAGCTAATCCGCTATTAACAAGAGTAGGTGCATATTATCATGATATAGGTAAGATGGTAAGGCCATATTACTTTAAAGAAAATCAATTTGGAATGGATAATCCTCATGACAAACTGACACCTTATGAAAGTGCACAAATAATCCTAAATCATACTGTAGATGGTGAAAAGATGGCCAGAAGATACAAGTTACCAGAAGAAATATTAAGATTTACAACAGAACATCATGGAACTACAAATGTTGCTTATTTTTATTATGAAGCGAAAAAAGAGGATCCTAATGTTGATATAATGGACTTTACCTATAAGGGTCAAAAACCACAATCTAAAGAAACAGCTATACTAATGATGGCTGATTCAGTTGAAGCAGCTGTAAGAAGTATAAATGACCCAACTGTAGAAAAAATTGAAGATATGACTAAAAAAGTTATAAAAGGCAAAATAGATGCAGGCCAAATGGATGAATGTGATCTTACTAATAGGGATATACATTTAATACAAGAATCATTTGTAAACATATTAAAAGGTATATACCATGATAGGATATCTTATCCAGATGACAAAGATGATAATAAAAAGATAGAGGTTGATAGTAATAAAGAAAGTATTAACCAAATTCAAAATATAGTTAAGGAAAAAGATAAGGAAGTGTAAGATGAATATTTTTATGGATGACAGACAGGATTTATTAGATATATCAGATTTATTAGTAGATGAAATAAAAAAAGTTATAAAAGAAGCATTAAATATGGAAAAAGAAGATATAGAGAGTGAAGTGTCTATTTCTTTCGTAACTGATGAAGAAATACATCAACTTAATAGAGACTATAGAAATGTAGATAGACCTACAGATGTATTATCCTTTCCTATGGAATTAGAATTTGATATGCCAGAGAAAATATTAGGTGATATAATAATATCAACAGATACTGCAAGTAGACAGGCAGATGAATTTAATCATAGTATAGAAAGAGAAATCCTTTATTTAGTTACCCATAGCATGTTTCACCTTATGGGATATGATCATATGAATGATGAAGAAAAGTTAATTATGAGATCTAAAGAAGAAATAGTTCTTAAAAGATTAGGTATATCAAGAGACTTTAAAGGAGAATAATATGAGAAAGTATTCTGAAGGATTTGTACAAAATCTAATAGACAGCTTTAACTTTGCAGTAAATGGTATTATTTCATCTGTAAAGAGAGAAAGAAATATGAAAATACACTATGCTGTAGCTATTCTTGTTTTGATAGCAAGTTTATTTTTTAATTTTTCTAGAACAGAATTTTTATTATTAGTTTTTGCTATATCACTTGTGTTAATTACAGAACTTATAAATACTGCTATAGAATTAACTATAGACATGATTACAAAAGAATATCATCCCTATGCCAAGGTTGCTAAGGATGTTGCCGCTGGTGCTGTATTAATATCAGCTGTGAATTCATTAGTAGTTGCATATTTATTATTCTTCGATAGATTAAATAATTTTGCTGAGATAGCCTTATTAAAAATTAAGCAATCTCCTATTCATATGACAATAATAGCTTTGTTTCTAGTGGTACTTTTAACTATAGTTTTAAAAGCATATTTTTATAAATCAGGAGGAACACATTTTCAAGGCGGTGCTGTTAGTGGTCACAGTTCAGTATCATTTTGTATAGCTACAATAATTGCTTTTTTATCAGAGAATATGATGGTTATAACTTTAAGTTTTTTTCTAGCATTGTTAGTAGCCGAAAGTAGGATAGAAGGGAAGATTCATACACCTATACAAGTTATATTAGGGTCAATTCTCGGGATTATAGTAGGTATTTTAGTTTTCCAATTAGTAGGGTAATTGTAGGAGGATAATTATGGATGAAAATAAAGTTTTAATCAAAAAAGCAATATCTGCAAGGCAGAAATCCTATTCACCATATTCTAAGTTTAAAGTAGGTGCTAGTGTACTTATGGAAGATGGTCAAATATATTCAGGATGCAATATTGAAAATGCAAGCTATAGTCCGACAGTATGTGCTGAAAGGACAGCTATATTTAAAGGCGTATCTGAAGGTAATAGGAAGATATTAAAAATTGCAATAATAGGCAGCAGCGAGTATACTTATCCTTGTGGGGTTTGTAGACAAGTTATTAAAGAATTTGAAAATGATACGGTAATCATTATTGCTAATAGTATTAATGATTACAAAGAATATAAATTAGAAGAACTATTTCCTCATGGATTTGGTCCTAAAGATTTAAATAAGGAGGAATTAAATGTATAAATCAGGATTTGTAAGCGTAATAGGAAGACCAAATGTTGGTAAATCAACATTGTTAAATCAAGTAATAGGTGAAAAAATATCAATAATATCTGATAGACCGCAAACTACAAGAAATAAGATACAGTTAGTATATACAGAAGATGACTTCCAAATAGTATTTTTAGATACACCAGGTATTCAAATGCCTAAAAACAAATTAGGTGAGTATATGTTAAAGGTATCTAAAAGTACATTAGAAGAGGTAGACATTGTAACTTTTATAATAGATGAAAGTAAGGAAATAGGCAAACTAGAAACTTATATATTAGATATATTAAAAGATTTATCTACTCCAATTATTCTAGTTATAAATAAAATAGACTTATTAAATGATGATGAAATTAATGAGCTTATATTAAAATATAGCAGCATGAATTTATTTGAGGAAATTATTCCAATATCTGCAATAAATAGTAAAAATATTGATGTATATATAAAAGCAGTGGAAAAACTTCTACCAGAAGGACCACAATACTTTCCGGATGATATGATAACAGATCAACCAGAGAGATTTATAATATCAGAAATAATAAGAGAAAAAGCTTTAGAAAACTTAGAAGAAGAAGTACCACATGGTATATTTGTAGGAACTGAAGAGGTTAAAGCAAGGAAAGATAAGGAATTAATAGATGTACATGCAACAATATACTGTGAAAGAAAATCTCAAAAAGGTATAATCATTGGTAAGAATGGACAAATGCTTAAGAAGATAGGGACTGAAGCAAGAAAAGATATAGAAAACCTGTTGGGAACAAAAGTAAACCTTCAGTTATGGGTTAAAGTAGAAAAGAATTGGAGAGAAAAACAAAGCCAAGTAGAAAGATTTGGTTATATATAACAGATTGGAGACAATATGGTACAAGCTAAAGGTATAGTTTTAAATGAAATTAGATTTCAAGAAACTAGTAAAATTTTAAATATCTACACCTTAGAGTTGGGCAAGATAAATATTATGGCAAAGGGTGCTTATAGACCAAAGTCAAAAATAATAGCACAAACTCAACCTTTTTCATATTGTGAATATGAAATATACAAAGGTAGAAGTTGGTATTATATTAATGAAGCTAGTATAATAAATTCTTTTTACAATATAAGAGAACAAATAGAAAGATTAATTTATGGATTCTTTATTTTGGAGCTTGTTAATAAATCAGTACCAGAAGAAGAGGTAAATGAAAACTTATTTTATTTATTAGAAAAAACATTATCAGTTTTATCTGAAATGAAAGAAGGATTTTTAAAGTTTTTAATAGCATTTGAATTAAAGTTTATATCTTTTCTAGGATATAGACCTAGTTTAATAAGTTGTAGTAATTGCAATAGTAAAGAAATTCAATTAGCTAAGTTTAGTATTTCTACTGGTGGTGTTATTTGTCAGAATTGTTTAGATGTTGATAGAAAAAGTATTAATATTAGCAGTGATGATATAATCAATTTAAATAAATTAATGTATTCTAAATTAGATGAGTTAGATAATATAATTATTGAGAAAAAAGATTTAATTAAATTGCAAGATTTGTTAGAAAAGTATATACTATATTCTATAGATAGAACGAGTTTTGATTCTTTGGAAATGCTTAAAACAATAATTAATGATTAAGATTGACAAATTTACTGTTTTTTGCTATCTTAATAAAGAATGAAACTTAAGATTTTCATGCACGATGACGAAGAAGAAGTAAGCTTAAATACTATTTTAGAGAGCTTGTGGTTGGTGAAAACAAGTATAGTGATAAGAAGAAAGGAGCTTCTGAGTGTATTTTACTTAAGAGAACACTTACTTATAAGTGTTAAATAGGGTGGAACCGCGGAGTGTAACCTTCGTCCCTATATGGGATGAGGGTATTTTTGTATTTATTTTTAAATATTAGGAGGTTATTTTATGTATTTTCAGGATTTAATGCTTAAACTGCTTAATTATTGGGGAGAACAAGATTGTTTAATTATGGAACCATATGATGTAGAAGTAGGAGCAGGAACAATGAGTCCTCATACTTTTTTAAAGGCTATAGGACCAGAACCATGGAAGGTAGTGTATGTTGAGCCTTCAAGAAGGCCAGCAGATGGTAGATATGGAGAAAACCCAAATAGAGTTTACCAACATCATCAATTACAAGTAATCATGAAACCATCAGTAGATAATATACAAGATTTATACTTAGATAGTTTAAGAGCTATAGGAATAAATCCACTAGAGCATGATATCAGATTTGTAGAAGATAACTGGGAAGCACCAACTTTAGGAGCATGGGGCTTAGGATGGGAAGTTTGGTTAGATGGTATGGAAATAACACAGTTTACTTATTTCCAACAAGTAGGAAGTATAGATTGTGATTTAGAATCCGTAGAAATTACCTATGGACTTGAAAGAATTGCTATGTATTTACAAGATGTAGATAATATTTTTGATATTAAATGGAATGATCACATTACTTATAAAGATATATTTGGTCAACCAGAATATGAGCATTCAGTTTATAGTTTTGAAAAAGCAGATATAGATACATTAAAAGAATTATTTAATATATATGAAAGGGAAGCTAAAAGAGGTATAGAAGAAGGCTTAGTATATCCAAGTTATGATTATGTATTAAAAAGTTCTCATGTTTTCAATGTTCTTGATGCTAGAGGCGCAATGTCAGTATCTGAAAGAACAGCTAATATGGCAAGAGTTAGAAGCTTAGCTAGAGAGATAGCACATGCTTATTTAACTCAAAGAGAAAAGATGGGATTTCCTTTATTAAAGGAAAATAAGGAGGAAGAAATAAATGAGTAAGAAATATTTATTAGAAATTGGATCTGAAGAAATACCTGCAAGATATGTAAAGAATGCATTAGATCAAATAGAAAATAAATTTAGAAATCTTTTAAAAGAAGAAAAAATAGAATATGAAGATATTAAAGTATACTCAACTCCAAGAAGATTAACAACTATAATAAGTGGTTTATCTGAGAAACAAAAAGATGAAGAATTAGAGGTTAGAGGACCTTCAAAGAGAATTGCATTTGATGAAGATAACAATCCAACTAAAGCTTTAGAAGGATTTATGAGAGGACAAAATGTAACTTTAGAGAATATAGTATTAAAGGACATAAAAGATGAAGAATATGTTTTTGCTCAAGTATATAAAAAAGGTAAAACTATAGACGAAGTATTAAAAGAAAATCTTTCATCATTAATTAAGTCAATAAGGTTCCCAGAATCAATGAAATGGGGAGGTAAGGATTTACGATTTATAAGACCAATAAGATGGATAGTTTCTGTATTAGATGAAGAAATATTAGATTTCGAATTTGAAGGAATAAAAGTATCAAATGAAACAAATGGTCATAGATTTTTAGGTGAGAAAAATATAGTTGTAACTGCGAATGATTATGAAGAAAAATTAAGAGAAAATTTTGTAATATTAGATAGTGAAGAAAGAAAAGAAACTATACTTTATGAGTCAAGTAGACTTGCAAGATCAAAAGGTGGAAATATAGGAGAAGATGAAGCCTTACTAGATGAGGTTACAAACTTAGTAGAATATCCTACTCCTATTATAGGAAGAATAAAGGATGAATACTTAAAATTACCAGATGATGTAATAATTACTCCTATGAAAGAACATCTAAGATACTTCCCTGTTTTTGATGATAAGGATAGACTACTTCCTTACTTTATTACTGTTAGAAATGGTGATGATCAGCACTTAGAAACAGTAGTAAAAGGTAATGAAAAAGTATTAGGGGCAAGGCTAGAAGATGCTAAATTTTTCTTTGAGGATGATATAAGTATACCTTTAGAAGACTATGTTGAAAATTTAAAAAATATAACTTTCCAAGAAAAGTTAGGAACAATTTATGATAAAACTGTAAGGATTCAAAAATTATCAGAAAAAATTTGTGAATATCTTGAGGTTGGAGAAGAAACTACAAATGACGTTTTAAGAGCGGCTTATCTTTCAAAAGCTGATTTAACAACTAAAATGGTAGTTGAGTTTACAGAGTTACAAGGTAAAATTGGTATGGAGTATGCTAAAATAGCAGGAGAAGATGATATAGTAAGTCAAGCAATTTATGAACAATACTTACCAAGATTCTCAGGAGATCAATTACCACAAACGACTGCAGGAGCAATACTTGGAATATCAGATAAGCTAGATAGTATAGCAGGACTTTTTGCAATTGGAATACACCCAACAGGTTCTCAAGATCCATTTGCATTAAGAAGAAGTGCTATAGGCATAATTAATATAATATTGGATAGAAAATTACATTTATCATTAGATGAATTAATAGACTTTTCATTATATATATATGTTGATGATGCAGGGCTTGCATTTGATTATAATAAAGTAAAAGAAGAAATAAAAGAATTCTTACTTGGAAGAGCAAAAAATATGTTCTTAGATGAAGGCATTAGATATGATGTAATAGATGCAGTATTAAAAATAGATTCAGATGATTTATTTGATATTAAAATAAGAATAGATAAATTAAATGAATGGATTAAAAAAGATGGAATAAATGAAGTTTTAGAAGGTTTCAATAGAGTTGCAAGCTTAGCAGTTAAATCAGAAAATGATGAAGTATATAGAGATTTAATGAATGAGTATGAGACTGACTTGTATGATTCTTATAATGAAATAGAAGAAGATGTCTTAAAGTTAATAAAGAAAAGGGACTATGATGATGCTTTAGACTTATTTGCAACACTAAAAAAACCTATTGATAATTTCTTTAATAATGTTATGGTTATGGTAGAAGATGAGAAATTAAAAGAAAATAGACTAGGACTGTTAAGAAAGATATACAATACAATGATTAAGGTATGTGATTTATCTCAAATAGTTAAATAATTTAGGGGTGATTATTATCGAACTTAATGAAAGACAAAAACATATTATCGATATAGTAAAGAATAATCAACCAATAACGAGTAAGAATATTGCAAGTAAATTAAATCTTACTAGATCAACTATAAGACCTGACTTATCTGTATTAACTATGGCTGGAATATTAGATGCAAGGCCAAGAGTTGGATATTTTTATACTGGAAGAACCAGACTTACTTACGTCTCTGATGAAATATGTAGCATATTAGTTGAAGAAGTGAAAAGTATACCCGTTATACTTGGTGAAGAAACTTCAATATATGATGCTATAGTATTTATGTTTCTTGAAGATGTTGGTAGTATTTATATAACTAGTGATGGTTATTTAACTGGAGTTATTTCTAGAAAAGATATAATAAAATATGCAATGGGAGGAGCTGACTTAAAGCAAGCTCCTGTTGCTATAATTATGACTCGTATGCCTAATATAGTAATGGCTCAAAAAGGAGATACGCTTTTGAGCGCAGCTAGGAAGTTAATAAATCATCAGATAGACAGCTTGCCATTAGTGGAAATAATAGATGAGGATAAGCAACTATATAAGGTTATTGGTCGAATAACAAAAACAACAGTAACTAGAATATTTGTAGATTTAGGCGAAGAAGAATAGGAGGGAATATATGAGAGAAAATATGTTAACCTTATACGTTATATCGGATTCAATAGGAGAAACTGGAGAATTAATTGCAAGAGCTGCTGTAAGACAGTTTGTTCCTGAAAAATATGAAATTAGAAGATATCCATATGTAACTGAAAAACAGGAAATTCAAGAAATATTTAATGATGCTTTGAATGGTTTAAGTATAATTATATATACAACGGTATCAGAAGATACAAGAGAATTTATAATATCAGAAGGAAAAAAATATAATATACCTACTGTTGATGTTATGACACCACCACTTCTTGCATTAGAAGACCTATTAGGATATCCACCTAAAAGAGAATCAGGAATAATAAGAAGACTTGATGAACAGTACTTTAACAAGGTTGAGGCTGTTGAGTTTGCTGTTAAGTATGATGATGGAAAAGATCCTCGTGGTATTGTAAAAGCTGATATATGTCTTGTAGGAGTTTCAAGAACTTCTAAAACTCCACTTTCTATGTATTTGGCACATAAAAACTATAAAGTGGCAAATGTACCACTTGTTCCAGAGGTACCACCACCAGCTGAATTGTTTGAAAAAGATAAAAAAAGAGTAATAGGTCTTGTAGCAGCTCCCATTAAATTGAATGAGATTAGGCAGGAAAGACTAAAGTCTCTAGGACTTGATTTTTCAGCAACTTATGCTAATATAAATAGAATTGCAATGGAACTAGAATATTCTAGAAAAATAATGGAAGAATTAGGATGTATGGTTATAGATGTATCAAATAGTGCTATAGAGGAGACAGCGGGAATAATTATAGATTATATGATTGATAACTTTGGAGATGACAGATTTAGATAGAAGTGTTTTTACACTTCTATTATTTTTGTGCTATAATACATGTATTTACAACTACTTATTTTATTATAGAAAAGAGGTATATTATGAAGATAAGGTTAAAAAAAGAAGCTTTAGAAGAACAACTTTTATCTAGATATGCTGTATTAAGTAAGGATTCAAAGGGTAGGGTAATATTTGAAGATAAATGTGATATAAGAACAGAATTTGAAAGAGATAGAGACAGGATAATTCATTCTAAATCCTTTAGACGATTAAAACACAAGACACAGGTATTTATAGCACCAGAGGGAGATCATTTTAGAACAAGACTTACTCATACATTGGAAGTCTCACAAATAGCTAGAACATTAGCAAGGGCTTTGTTGTTGAATGAAGATTTAGTCGAAGCTATTGCTTTAGGACATGATTTAGGTCACACCCCATTCGGACATTCAGGTGAAAGAGTTTTAAATAATTTAAACCCTTATGGATTTAAACATAATGAACAAAGTGGAAGAATTATTAAATATATTGAGCATAGAGATGGTGGCAAAAGACTTAATTTGACACAAGAAGTTATAGAAGGTATAATAAATCACTCTGGAAAAAATATGAGTGAAACTCTAGAGGGTCAGGTAGTTAGGCTAGCTGATAGAATTGCGTATATTAATCATGATATAGATGATGCTTTGAGAGCAAAAATTATATGTGAAGATGACTTGCCTAAAGATTGTATTCAGGTACTAGGTAATAGCCATGGAAAAAGAATAGATACTATGATAAAAGATATAATAGACAATAGTTATGACGAAAACGAGATAAAAATGAGTGAAATTGTTGACTCAAAGACAAATAAACTTAGAAAATTTATGTTTGAACATGTCTATATTGATAGCATTGCAAAGTCAGAAGAAGAAAAGGTTGAATATATAATTACAGAGATTTATAATCATTATATTAAAAATATAGATTTACTTCCTAATGAATACAAATATCCTTATGAAGGTTTGGAAGATGATCCAGTAGAAAATAGAATTTGTGATTATATTGCTGGCATGACAGATAGATATGTATTAAGTGTTTTTTCAGATATATTTTTACCAAAAGCATGGAAGATAAAGGATTAACTTATATTATTGAAATAAGGTGATTATATGGCAGTGTTTATAAATGATGAGATAATAGAACAAATTAGGGAAACCGGTGATATTGTAGATTATATATCTGATTATGTTAGTTTGAAAAAATCAGGATCAAATTACATGGGATTATGCCCTTTTCATAGTGAAAAAACTCCTTCTTTTAGTGTTAACCAGGAAAAGCAGTTTTATAAATGTTTTGGTTGTGGAGAAGGTGGAGATATATTTGAATTTTGTATGAAAAAAGAAAATCTAGAGTTTGTTGATGCAGTAAAATTTTTAGCTGATAGATATAATATAACTTTAGAAGAAAAACAAGTAGATCAAGAAAAGCTAGATAAACAAAGCTTATTCTATGAAATGAATAAGCAAGCAGCAAGATTTTTTTATTCTAATTTAATAAATAATCAAGAAGTCGTTAAGTATCTTCATAATAGGAATATTCAAAATAATATTATAAATAGGTTTGGTTTAGGATTTGCCCTTGATAGTTGGGATGGATTATTAAATTATTTAATAGAAAATGGCTATAAAGAAAAAGACATTGAAGAAAATGGTTTAATAATACAAAGAAATGATAAATCAGGTTATTTTGATAGATTTAGAAATAGAGTTATGTTTCCAATAATTGATTTAAAGGGTAGAGTTATAGGTTTTGGAGGCAGAGTTATGGATGATACTATGCCAAAGTACCTAAATTCAAAGGATAGTTTAATATTTGATAAGGGAAATAACTTATATGGAATAAACCTTGTGAATAAACATTCGGATAGAAGTAAAATAGTTTTGGTTGAAGGATATATGGACGTAATTGCAATGAGTTTTGCAGGATTTAATTATGCTGTTGCAAGTTTAGGAACGAGTTTGACAGAAAGACAAGCTAAACTTTTAAAACGCTATGGTAAAGAAGTTTATATTTGTTATGATGGAGATAAGGCAGGAATAAAGGCTACATTAAGAGCTATAGATGTATTATTAAAAGAAGATATAAAGCCTAGGATTATTGCTTTACCAGATGGCAAGGATCCAGATGACTTTTTGAATGCTTTCGGGCCTGTTGAATTTAATAATCAAATAAAAAATTCTAAAAATTATATGGATTACAAAATAGAATTAATAAAATCAGAATATAATCTTAATGAACCAGAAGATATTATAGATTTTACTATTGAAGTAGCAGAACTTATAAGTCAGTTAGAAAGCCCAGTAGAGCAAGATGTATATATTAATAAGATATCGGAGGAGACATCAGTTAGTAAAAAAGCTATACAAGAAGAAATAAAAAAGTTTGCAATTACATCAAGAAGTTACTATAATGATAAAGTATATAAAAAACCTCCAACGTATAATACCAATGAAAAAGAAAATATGTATACCCAACCAAAAGTGGGTATAAGTAAAATAGGTAAGGGAGTTTTAAAAGCTGAAAGAAGTCTTTTGAAAATTATGTTGGAAGATAAAGAATGTTTTGAACTTGTTTCTTCAAGTTTAACTATAGATAGTTTTACAGATGAGAACAAGCAAATATATAAATTAATATTAGAAATTTATAAAGATAAAGACTTTATAAATAAAAATGAATTGATTAATTTAACAGAAGATTCTTCACTAAAAGAAAATATAGAACTTTTGTTAAATTCAAAATATCCATATGAGGCTACAGAAATTGATACAATCATCAAAGATTTAATAAGAACAATAGAACAAAGCAATCTATGTGTTAAGAGGGATGAATTAATATCAGAGCTAGCTAAGTGGGAAAAAAAAGACATAAAAGATGGCAATGACCTAGTTTATTTTGAAGAACTTATATTAGAGCTTACAGCTTTAAACAAAAAACTAGACACGATTAGGGGGTAACAAATTGGCTCAAAAAGGTAAGGAAGTTGGAAGTATTTCTAAAAAAGACCGTGAAATTGTTATGAAACTAATAGCAAAAGGTAAAAAAGAAGGTCTATTAACTTCTAAAGAAATTGTTGATACACTTGAAGAAATTGATTTAAATGCTAAAGAGATAGATGATTTATATTTAAGATTTGAAGAAATGGATATTGAAATTGCAGGAGCAGATGAAGAAGCTATATTAATAGATGATAAAGAAGATGACGTTGATCCTGAAGAAGATGAAGAGGTAGAAACGAGAGTCTCTGTAGCTGCTGCAAGTATTAACGTTGATGATCCAGTAAGGATGTATTTAAAAGAAATTGGTAAAGTACCACTTTTAAGTGCAGATGAAGAGGTAGCACTTGCAAAGAGAATAGAAAAGGGCGACGTACAAGCTAAACAAGAATTAGCTGAGGCCAACTTAAGACTTGTAGTAAGTATTGCTAAAAGATATGTTGGACGTGGAATGCTATTTTTGGATTTAATTCAGGAAGGTAATTTGGGATTAATGAAAGCTGTTGAAAAATTCGACTATACTAAAGGATTTAAATTTAGTACCTATGCAACTTGGTGGATAAGACAGGCTATAACTCGTTCAATCGCTGACCAAGCCAGAACTATTAGGATACCAGTTCATATGGTTGAAACAATTAATAAATTAGTTAGAATACAAAGACAGCTAGTACAAGAGATTGGTAGGGTATTGAAGTTGAAAAAGTTCGTGAAATTATTAAAATATCTCAAGAGCCAGTTTCACTAGAAACACCAATAGGGGAAGAAGAAGATAGTAGCTTGGGTGATTTCATTCCTGATAATGAAATAATATCTCCAGAAGAAGCTGCAACATTCTATATGTTAAGAGAAGAGTTAACAGAAGTATTATCTACTCTTACACCAAGGGAAGAAAGTGTATTAAGATTAAGATTTGGTTTAGATGATGGTAGACCAAGAACATTAGAAGAAGTAGGTACAGTTTTTGATGTAACAAGAGAAAGAATTAGACAAATTGAAGCTAAAGCTTTAAGAAAATTAAGACATCCTTCAAGAAGTAAAAAATTAAAAGATTTCTTAGCTGAATAAAGATTCGGATTTTTCCGAATCTTTGTTATATGTAAAAATAGATTTAAGAGGTGATAAGATGAAATTATCAAAAAGATTATTTGCTATAGCATCATATGTTAATAAAAACCAAGTAGTAGCAGATATAGGTACAGATCATGGACATATACCTATTTTTTTAGTAGAAAATAATATATGTTCAAAGGTAATAGCAACTGATGTTAGCTATCCTTCATTACTAAAAACAATACAATATGTATCAGATTTAGACTTAGCAAGCCAAATAGAAACGAGGCATGGAGATGGATTAGATATTATAAATCCACATGAGGTTGATACAGTAATAATAGCTGGTATGGGCGGAATATTAATAAAGGATATACTAGAAAAAAACAAAGAAGTAGTAAATACTATAAATAATTTTATTTTTCAACCAATGATTGGTAGTGAAGAGTTAAGAAAGTATCTAATTAAAAATAACTTTGTTATAGAAGATGAGAAACTAGTTTATGAGGAAGGCAAGTATTATGAAATAATATATGCAAAACATGGAGAGTATAGCATTGATAGTGAAATTTATTTTGAAATAGGAGAAAAATTAATAGAAAACAAAGATCCTTTACTTCCTGAGTTTATTAACTATAAAATTAATTATAATAAAGGTATAATTAAAAGTTTAGATAAAAATAAGGGTGAAAAAATTAATTTAAGAGTTGATGAGTTAAGCAAAAAGATATCTGAATACAAAGGAGTGTTAGATATATATGAAAGCATATCAGATCATTGATAAATTAAATACTTGGGCTATGCCTGAGTTAATTGATTCTTGGGATAATACAGGTTTTCAGATAGGAAATGATAATAAAAAAGTTGAAAAAATTTTGATATCTCTTGATTTGGACAATCAAGCTATTGATTATTCACTAGAAAATAATATTGATATGATAATAAGCCATCATCCAATTATTTTTAGTCCTCTTAAGGATGTAACAAATAAAAGCTATATAGGTAATATAATATTAAAATGCATAAAAAATGATATAATAGTTTATAATGGTCATTCAAATTTAGATTTAGCAGTTGGTGGTGTGAATGATGAATTATCAGATATTTTTTGTCTTGAAAATGCTGAGCCACTAGAAATTAATAAAATAGATAAAGATAATAATATCTATGGATATGGTAGAGTAGGCGATGTAGAAAATTTTAAAATAAAAGAATTTTTAGAATTAGTTAAAGCTAAATTAGCAGTTGATTATATTAAAGTATATGGTGATTTATCAGATAGAGTAATAAAAAGAGTAGCTGTATTAGGAGGAAGTGGAGCAAGCTTTATAAAAAGTGCTAAAGAAAAGGGTGCAGATTTAATTATTACATCAGATATTAAATATCATGATGCACAGTTATCAGAACAACTTGACATTATAATTGTAGATGCTGGACACTTTCACACAGAAAAAGTTATATTACCAAAGATAAGAACTTTTATATTAAAGTATATAGACAGTAGTTTAGATATTCATATTTTAAATAAGCCTGGACTGAATGCAGTAATTTACTAAGGAGGTAAATTATGGACCAATTGAGAATTTTATGGAATTTAGAAAATGATATTAATCTATTAAAGGAAAAAGAGGGAATATTGGAATCTTTAAAGCTTAATACTGAAGGAATTAAAAGAAGAAAAATAATTAGTAATCTAAAAGATGATATTGAAGAATTAGAAGATTCATATGAAAGTATTAATAAAGAGATTCATAAAAAAGAACTAAAAATAAAAGAAATAGAATATAATATTAAAAAGAACGATGACGAATTATATGGTGGAAGTATTAGTGATATCAAGCAGTTAGAATTTTTAAGTGAGCAAAAATTGGAATTAAAAGAATTGCTAGATAACAGTGAGATAGATGCTTTAAAACTATATGATAGGAAAGATTTATTAGAAGAAAAAATATCAATTGGCAAGAAAAATTTAAATGAAAATGAAAAAAATGATGAGGCTTTAAATCATAAAAATATAAGTGAAATAGAAATGTTAAAAGTTAATATAGAGGATTTAAGTAAAAAAATTGAACAAGAAAAAACTTTGCTTGATAAAGGAATTTTAAATGATTATCTTAAAATTAAAAGAAGAAAGAAAAAAGCTGTAGCTCTTGCAGAAGATTCCACATGTAGAGGGTGTAATATGAAACTATCTTCAGGAATGTGGGATGACATAAAACACAGTAAAGAACCAATACTTTGTGATAGTTGTGGTAGAATGTTGTATTACAATCATAAAGAAAATAATTAGTGCTTTAAAAAGAATCATAAATATGATATATTAATATTTAGAGTAAATCATTTGATCGCGTGCTTTATGCATGAGGAAAGTCCGTGCTCCATAGAGCAGGATGCTGGCTAACGGCCAGTGGGGGTGACCCTAAGGATAGTGCAACAGAGAGATACCGCCTAAATTAATTAGGTAAGGGTGGAAAGGTGAGGTAAGAGCTCACCAGCATTTAGGCGACTAAATGGCTATGTAAACCCCATCTGGAGCAAGATCAAAAGAGAACACAAAATGCAGCGGCTCGTTGCAGTTCAAAAAGGTAGATCGCATGAACTTGTTGGTAACAATGAGTCTAGATAGATGATCAATTAGACAGAACACGGCTTACAGATTTACTCTTTATAAAAAAACTCAAAGGAATATTCCTTTGAGTTATTTTATATTTAAGGGTACTGATAATTGGTATTACTATATAATGGAGGAAATTATGAATAACTATGAAGAGGGTATGAGAGTCTCTAAAATAACCTTAATATTAAATTTAGTTTTAGCTGTAGTGAAAGTTATATCTGGGCTAATTGGAAGAAGTAGTGCCATGATTGCAGATGGTATACACACTTTATCAGATGTATTAACAACAGTAGTAGTATTGCTTGGCTTAAAGGTTTCATCAAAAAAAGCAGATGATGATCATCCATATGGACATGAAAGATATGAGTCAATATTTGCTAAATTACTGAGTTTAATTTTACTTGTAACAGGAGCATTTATAGGCTATGAGGCATTAAAAACTTTAATAGAAGGAAACATTAAAGAACCAGGACAAATAGCTTTAATAGCAGCATTTATATCAATTTTAACAAAAGAAGCTATGTATAGATATACTATTAAAACTGCAAAAAAAATTAAATCAATATCTATGGAAGCTGATGCTTGGCACCACAGGTCAGATGCCTTTTCATCAATAGGTACTTTTATTGGTATCTTAGGTGCAAGAGTAGGGTTTCCAGCCTTAGACCCTATAGCAGGAATAGTAGTAGCTATAATGGTTATTAAAGTAGGGGTAGATTTATATTTGAAATCTATTAGAGAATTAGTAGATGAATCAGCAAGTGAAGAAATAATAAACGAAATAAATAAAATTGCGAGTTCTACTAATGGAGTTATAAATGTAAATAGACTAAGAACAAGAGTTTTTGGTAATAGAATATTTGTGGATATAGATATTCAAGTTGACCCAAATATTACTGTAAAAGAGGGACATGATATATCTGCAGTACTTCATGATAGATTAGAATCAGAAATAACAGATATAAAACATACTATGGTACATGTTGAGCCATTTGGAAATAAGGAGGAGAAATGACAGTTATATTAAGAGGAAAAGAGATTTCAGAGAAAATAAAAAAAGATTTATCGAATAGGATATTAGATTTTAAAAAAACAAATAAAACTCCTAAATTAGCAACAATTAGATTAGGTGAAAATCCTGATGATATTAGCTATGAGAGAAATATTATAAGAAATACAGAAAAATTAGGAATAGAACATTTAGGAATAATATTAGATGAAAATTCTACAACAGAAGAATTAAGAAAAGAAGTAGAAAAGCTTAATGAAGACGATAGCGTTCATGGAATACTTATTTTAAGTTTATTAACTACAAGAGATGATCAAGATATAATTAGAAAAGTGATATCACCAGAAAAAGATATTGATGGTATACATCCATTAAATTTAGAAAAAATATTTAGAGGAGAAATAGATGGATTTGGCCCATGTGCAGCAATAGCTGCAATAAAGGTGTTAGAACATGAAAATATTAATCTCAAGGGAAAAAACTTTGTTATAGTTAATAGATCAATGGTTATAGGGAAACCTCTTGCTATGATGGCTTTAGCGCATGATGCTACAGTAACAATTTGTCATAGCAACACTAAAAATTTAAAAGAACTAACTAAAGCAGCAGATATAGTATGTGTAGCAACTGGTAGAGCTAAATTTTTTGATAAAGAGTATTTTAATGAAGATGCTATAGTAATAGATATTGGTATAGCAATGGATGAAAATAATAAGCTTTGTGGAGACGTTGACTTTGAAGATGTGAAAGACTATGTAAAGATGATTACACCAGTTCCTGGTGGGCTTGGAGGCGTTACAACTAGTCTTTTATTAGAACATGTTGTAAGATCTGCAGAAAACAATTAAAATTTAATTAGTATATTTAAACAAAAAGCCGTCAAACTTTAAGTTTGACGGCTTTTGTTTATGCATTTGGATCTATTGGTATAGTTTCAAAATCATCATCTTTGTTATTAGATCCATTATTTCCATTTCCATTGTTCCCATTACCATTCCCATTTTCTGGTTTGGTTGGTTTTTCATTTTCAGTTGATCCGTTACCACTATTTGGATTTTCACTGTTAGGGTTATCTGGATCTATTTCCGGATTTTCATTATCATCTGGTTCTTCAATAAATCCAGGTGAATCTTGGCTATGTTCAGTACATGCTCCAGGAACTTGATATCCTATATCAGAAGGAGCAAGTCCTAAAGAAGAATCAAAAGACTTCTTCCTTTGAATGAATACTCGAGTTACTACCCTATCTTGAGGGCAGAATTCATTTGCAACTTTTCCTGTAGTTTCATCAATATCAACAGCAACGTGTACATCACATGTTGAAGTTGGTTCTGTACCTTTTGCAAATATTTCTGTTTTAATTGTTCCTCTTGGATCATGTGAACAATTCTCAGAAGGTAGTAAGCCAGATTGGCTACAAACTGTAACACTTACAATACCCTCAGGCCTTGGGAAACTAGTTTTAGCTTCTAAGTTTTTATGAGCACCTTGATTTATTTGCTTCCAAAGTAACGCTGCAGTACCACTACTTCTATTAAGAGTAATAGCAGGTGAGTCATTACCTATCCAAACACTAGATACATAATAAGGTGTAAAGCCTACAAACCAAATATCAGCTTGATTTTGCGTTGTACCAGTTTTTCCAGCAACTGCCATGTTGGATATTTGTGCTTGTTTTGCAAGACCGTTTGTTACAGTAGTATGAAGAATATCTTTCATAATATATGCAACTTGAGGTGATACAACAACAGTCTCTTTTGGAGTATTCTCTATTAAAAGGTCTCCATCTTTATCTAATATTTTTATAATTGGTGTTGGAGCTATATATACTCCATCATTTGCAATAGCACCGTAAGCTGCTGTCATTTCTAAAGGTGTAAGTCCTTTTGACATACCACCTAGTGCAAGTGCTGATGGATTTTCATCATTAGCTTGAGGATTTTCTTTTGCTGAAACAAAATTATCAAGTTCAGGATGTTCTTTATTAATAATTCCCATACGAGCTAAATATTCCATAGATGTTCCAAAACCAATACTTTGTACAGTTTGAACAGAGTTAACATTTATTGATTGCTCAACGGAATATCTTAATGATTGTATACCCCTATAACCTTTATACCAGTTATTGGGCCAAACTTGACCATTATAAACTAAAGGTATATCATCAATTGCGCTTGCTGCAGTATATCCATTATCTAAAGCAGGTAAGTAAACACTTACAGGTTTAATTACTGAACCAGGTTGTCTTAATGAATTAGTAGCTCTGTTTAGAATTCTATTACCATCAAGCTCTCTACCTCCTACAACCGCTTTAATATGGCCATTTCTATAATCCATAATAACTGAAGCTGATTGTGGCTGAACTGCACCGTTTATATCAATAAAAAAGTTTTTACTATTAATCACTAATTGACTTTTATCATTAACAGCATAAAATCCTTCATTTGCATCTAAGAAAGATTTATGAATTAAGATTTCTCCCGCATCATTTACTGAGAAATCTTCTGGATCTAATGCAATTGAACCAATAGTGTGAGTTACTAAATTTTTTCTACCATCAATACGATAAAAATCTGCTATATCAATATGTTTAGGATAAGCAGTTAACTTTTTGTTGTTAATAGCTAAATGTCCATCATCTGTAAATCTATAAGTTCCATTTTCAATATACATATTCCAGTTTTCATCTAGAATATTTTCTGATTTATAGAAAATTGTTTTTCCATTATCGTCTATAATATTTCCTTCCTTATTTATTCTCCAATCAATAAGGATAGGACCTCTTACATTAGCAGTATTTCCAACTAATATTTCTGTAAAGTTGTTATAAACTTCTTCTAAATCCTTTTGCATTTGAACATCAATTGTTGAATAAATTTTTAATCCGCCAGTAAATAATTTCTCTTCGGCTTGTTCTCTTGTTAAATCTAAGTTTTCTTGTAATAATTTTATAGATTCAGTTTTTACAAAATCAGAGAAGTAAGAAGTAATACCTGATAATTTCTTCTGACCAGGTTGAAGACTTGTTTTAATGTCTTGTTTTAAAGCTTCTTCATACTCAGCTTCTGTAATCGAACCTAAATCTTTCATTTTCTTAAGTACTAATTTTTGTCTGTTAACAGCTTCTTCATTAAATACTAAAATATATTTAACACCATGAATGTTAACTTCACCTACTTGAAATTGCTCATCTTCATTAAAGTCATTAGGTAAGACTCTTTTATAAGGTTGGAACCTGTTTATATTTTTAACAACACCGGCTAGTACTGCCGATTCTGCTATAGTTAGTTCCTCCACATCTTTAGCAAAATAAGTCTGTGCCGCTTCCTGCACACCATAAGCATTTTGACCAAAGAAATTCCTATTTAGATATGCTTCTAAAATTTGATTTTTAGAAAGTACATTTTCTACCTTTATAGCTAAGTAAGCTTCTTTAATCTTTCGATCTAATTTTTTATCGGGTGTTAAATAAACATTTTTAACTAATTGCTGAGTTATAGTACTTGCTCCTCTTACAATTCTGCCGGCTTTAATATTTTCGACTACTGATCCTAAAATTCCTTTAACATCAATACCCTTATGGTCATAAAACCTCTCATCTTCAATTGCTATAAAAGCATCTTTAAGATGTTCTGGCATTTTAGTAAGGCTTACAAAAGTTCTATATTCTGCAGCGTCTATCTTTTCTAGCAAATTACCTTCCTCATCATAAATAGACGAAGTTTGATCTAAAGAAGCATTTATTTCAGTTGGATCTATATCTGGAGCTTCTTTAACTATAGAATAAACCATTGCTCCAACAACAGTTCCGCCTATTAAAATAAGAAACAAAAGTAATATGATAATAGCTTTAAGCAAACTGCGTTTTTTCTTAGGTTTTTTTCTATTCTTTTTATTATTCTCTGCCATAATGTCCTCCTTTAATTAATATACCAATGTTTACATTATAGCATAGTTAAATAATAAAGTTAATATTATAAGATGTAATTAAGATAAATGTAATAATTCAAAAAAGTACTATGCTAATTAGATAAATCAGCAATATGTGCTATAATAGTATGAAGATAATAAACAATAATAGGGGTGAGATTTTGGAAAAAGAACGTTCAGTAATAGTAGGAGTAGAACAAAATAAGGATAAATGGGACATAGACAACTCACTAGACGAATTAGAAGAATTAGTAAAGGCTGCAGGTGGAGAAGTAGTAGGTAGAATTAGTCAAAAGGTTGATAAAATAAATGCAGCATACTTTATAGGTACAGGAAAAGCAACAGAAATAAAAAACTTTTGTATAGATCAAGATGTAACAACAGTAGTGTTTAATGATGAATTATCAGGGGCACAGCTTAGAAACTTAGAAGAAGTAATAGGACTTAAGATTGTAGATAGAACAAATTTAATTCTTGATATATTTGCTTTAAGGGCAAGCTCTAAGGAAGGTAAATTGCAAGTAAAATTAGCTCAGCTTAAATATCGTCTTCCAAGGTTAATAGGATTTAGAGATTACCTATCTAGAGAAGGTGGAGGTATAGGTACAAGAGGACCTGGAGAGCAGAAGTTAGAAACAGATAGACGACATATATTAAGAGAAATAAATAATATAGAAAAAGAATTAGAACATGCAACTGAAATGAGAGATGTGACAAGAAAGAAAAGGTTAAATTCAAATCTTCCAATTGTAGCTTTGGTAGGATATACGAATGCTGGTAAATCTACTCTTTTAAATCGAATGGTTAAACATAATTTAAAAGAAAATGAGGATAGTAAGGATGTATTCGTAAAAGATATGCTATTTGCTACATTAGATACTTCTTTAAGACGTGCAAGACTTAATAATGGACAGGATTATTTGTTAACAGATACAGTAGGATTTGTTTCAAAATTACCTACACATTTGGTAGAAGCTTTTAAAGGAACTTTGGAAGAGGTAAAATATGCAGACTTGCTACTTCATGTAGTAGATTCTTCAAATGAAGATTTAGATATACAAATACAAACTACTATGGATATATTAAAAGATTTGGATGTACTCGATAAACCAATGATTACTGTTTTTAATAAAATGGATAAAAGTGAAAAACAAAATATGGTTTATGATAGTAAGTACGTTGATGATAAAATATTTATTTCAGCATATAATGGGACAAATATTAATGAATTAATAGAATTAGTTGAAGAAAAACTTCCACAAAAATTTAAAACTGTAACTTTAAGAATACCTTATGATAAACAACAAGTTGTTAATTATTTTATGAAGTCATATGAAACTGATTCTATTGAACATAAGGATGATGGGACATATTTGAAACTTACTATTAATTTAATAGACTACGAAAAGTATAAAGAGTTTATTATCTAAAAAAGGGGTTATATTTATGAATGAGGTTTACAACACAATATATGGTTATGGTGAGGATGAATATATAGTAAATAAATCTAGATTTATAGGCTATGCTATGCCAATTAAATCAGAAGAAGAAGCTCTAGAATTTATAGAAACAATAAGTAAAAAACATTACGATGCAACTCATAATGTTCATGCTTATGTTTTTGGAGAGGATTCAAATATACAAAGATTTAATGATGATGGAGAACCATCAGGAACAGCAGGTATCCCAGCTTTAGAGATATTAAAAAAAGAAAATTTAAGAAATGTTGTAGTTGTTGTTACTAGATACTTTGGAGGAGTTAAATTAGGAGCAGGTGGTTTAATAAGAGCATATGCAAAAGGTGCTAAGATTGGTGTAGAAGCTGGTAAAATTATACAAATGTGTCTTCATCAATATGTAGAGTTCGAAGTAGAATACGATCAATATGGTAAAATTGAAAATTATTTATTTACAGAAAACTTGCCAACAGAAGAAATTGAATTTTTAGAAAAAGTTAAAATAAAATTATATGTAAAAAACTCTGATTATGATTCTTTTAATAAGGATATAACAGATTTAACAAGTGGTGATGCAAAGATTTACGTTTTAGGTGAAAAGCATTTACCAGTATATAATGGAAAGAGATTACCTATGAAAGAATAAAATTATAAGTATAGGGTAAATTTATTATAAAAGAGGTGATTTTATGGAAAATATAAAAGAAACGATGCTTGAAAAAAAGAACTGGGCAGTTGTAGGTGTTAGTGAAAATAAAGATAGATATGCATATAAAATTTGGAAATTGATGCCAGAACATGGATATAATGTATTTGGAGTTAATCCAAAATATGATGAATTAGAAGGAGTTAAAATTTATAATTCCTTAAAAGATATTGATGAAAAAATTGATGTAGTAGATGTTGTAGTAAATCCAAGATTATCTTTAAAATTATTAGATGAAATAAAGGAATTAGGAATTGAATATGTTTTCTTTCAACCAGAAACATATAATGATGAAGTAGTTGAAAAGGCTAATAATTTAGGACTTAAGATATTAACGGGAGACTGTATTTACGCTACATTAATTAGAAAAGAAATGGGAATGTAAAAAGTTATCTCAAGATATTTCTTGAGATAACTTTTTTAATATTAAAAGGGGTGATAATATGGAGTATATTTGTTCGGAATGTAATAAAAAAGAACCAGTAGATACAAAAAAAGCATGTTGTGATTGTGGAGGATTATTTAAATTAGAATATGAACATAAAAAATTTGATTTAGATTTAGTGGATAAAACTACTTGGGGACTCTTTAGATATAAAGAATTTATACCATTATTAGATGAATCCTATAAAGAAGTAAGCTTGGGTGAAGGTTTAAGCCCTATAATAAATTTCGATGAAGATTTAATGCTTAAGTTAGATTATTTAATGCCTACATTATCTTTTAAAGATAGAGGAGCTGCGGTTCTTATAAGCCATGCAAAATCAATAGGAGTAGAAGAAGTTGTACAAGATAGTAGTGGTAATGCGGGTAATAGTATAGCAGCTTATGCAGCTAGAGCCGATATAAAATGTGAAATATATGTACCAGAAAATACATCTACTAAGAAAATAGACATGATAAAGTCACATAATGCTAAGGTTCATATAATTGAAGGTTCAAGGGATAACTGTGCTAATGTGTGTAGAGAGGCTGTTATGAATGAAGGAAAATATTATGCAAGTCATGTATATAATCCATTTTTTTATGAAGGAACAAAGACATATATTTTTGAAATATATGAACAATTAGGAAGGATACCTAAAAATATATTTGTACCTCTGGGAAATGGAACCTTATTTATAGGAGTAATAAAGGGGTTAGAGGAACTTATATATTCAGGTATAATAGATAAAATGCCAAATGTGGTTGCGATTCAAAGTGAAAATTGCGATCCATTTGTACAAGCAGTATTAAATAAAAAAACTTATCCTGTAGAAGTGGATGTTAAACCTACGATGGCAGAAGGAATTGCCATAGGTGAACCAAAAAGAGGTAAAGAAATATTAGACTATATTTATAAATATAACTTAAAGGTTATTACAGCACCAGAAAATATGATTAAAGTAGCGAGAAAAGAGTTAAGTAATAAAGGAATATTTGCAGAACCTACAGCTGCAGCCAATTATGCAGGATATAAGAATTATTGCAGCAAATACGGAAAAACTACAGATAGTATTATTCCAATTTGTGGATCAGGTTTAAAGTCTGATGAAAAGATGTAATTGAAAAGAGGCGGATTAAAAAATGATTGAAAAAATTAAAATAGCAGTTATAGGAAATGGTGCTCTTAGTAGTATATTTATTGATCAATATTATAATCACTTAACAGATAACTATGAGCTACTAGGAATAATGGGCAGAAATGAGGAAAAAGTTAAAAAGTTTGCACATGAGAAAAATACTAAATATTATTTAACATTAGACAAGTTATTGAAAGATAAACCGGATATAATAATTGAAATTGCAAGTAGAGATGTTATTATAGAATATGCGGAAGAAATAATAAAAAATAAAATTGATCTTGTAATTGTATCTGTTGGTGCCTTAGATGATGTTGTTTTTTACAATAAACTATATAATTTAGCAAAAAGAAATAGAACTAAAATATATATAGCTCCTGGTGCAATAGGTGGTTTTGATTTATTAAAAACTATGAATTTGATGGAAAAGTCTAAAGTTAAGATTAGTACTTATAAACCATATACTGGTTTAGAAGGGGCCAAGTATTTACAAGGAAAAACTCTAAATAAAAATAATAAAGAATTAGTATTTTTAGGAAATGCAAAAGAAGCAATAGATGGATTTCCTAAAAATGTGAATGTTTCAGTAGCAGCATCTATTGCAGGTATAGGGGTTGATGATACTGAAGTAAGTATCTATTCAATGCCAAAAGGAAATAAAAATATGCATAAAATTGAAGTAGAAAATTCATATGGAGATGTGGAGATTAAAATAGAAACTACACCAGATAAAAACAATCCAAAGTCAAGTATTATAACTGCTTGGAGTGTTGTTAGTTTACTTTTAAACTTAGCAAGTCCAATAGAATTATTTTAACATAGGGGGTTATTATGGATACTCAAATAGTTATAGAACATATTGTAGAATGGATAAATGAAAAAGTTATAGATGCAGGATGTGATGGGGTGGTTTTTGGTCTTAGTGGGGGAATAGACTCTGCAGTAGTTGCTGCAATAGCTAAGCAGGCTTTCCCAGAGAATTCTTTAGGCCTTATAATGCCTTGTCATAGTATAGAAGAAGATGAAAAACATGCAAGACTAGTGGCAGATAAAATCAATTTAAACATAGAAAAAGTTGATTTGACTAGTACTTATGATGAACTTGTAAAAAACATTAAGAAGAAAGAGCATAATCAACTAGCTTTATCAAATATAAAGCCTAGACTTAGGATGACAACACTGTATTATTATGCACAAATAAATAACTATCTTGTTTTAGGACCTACTAATAAGTCTGAATTTGTGACAGGATATTTCACAAAACACGGAGATAGTGGTGTGGATTTACTTCCTATTGCTGATTTTGTAAAAGGAGAAATATATGAAATGGCTAGAATACTTGATATACCAAAAGAGATAATAAATAAGCCACCAAGTGCTGGTTTAGTAAAAAATCAAACAGATGAAGATGAGATGGGAATAAAATACAAGGATTTAGACAATTTTATATTAAATAATGAAGCAGATACAAATATAATAGATAAGATAAATATAATGTATTCAAAAACTAAACATAAAAGAGACTACCCACCTATTTTTAAAGAAATATAAATTTACAATTACTTTATTTATGGTAGAATATATTAAGGTGCTTATGCACACAATTATACAAAGAAAGAAGGAAGTGAAATTATGGCTGGACATTCTAAGTGGAATAATATTAAAAGAAAAAAAGGTAAAGAAGATGCAAAAAGAGCACAAGTATTTACTAAATTAGGTAGATACATTTCAGTTGCTGCAAAAGAGGGAGGTCCAGACCCGGAATTTAACCCTGCATTACAAGCAGCTATAGATAAGGCAAAAGCTGAAAATATGCCAAATGATAATATTGAACGAGCTATAAAAAGAGGTTCAGGTGGTCTAGAAGGACAAGACTTTAAAGAAGTTGTATATGAAGGATATGGACCAGGTGGTATTGCAGTAATAGTAAATTGTCTTACTGATAATAGAAATAGAACAGCTGCTAATATAAGACATTATTTTGATAAATACAATGGTAACTTAGGCCAAGCAGGATCTGTTACTTTCATGTTTGATAGAAAAGGGATTTTAGGAATAGAAAAAACTGATGATATAGATGAAGATGAATTGATGATGCAAGCTATTGAACTTGGTGCAGAAGATATTGAATCATCTGATTTTGGTTTTGAGATAACAACTGATCCAATGGAATTTAATAATGTTAAAAAAGGTTTAGAAGAGGCAGGTTATTCTTTCGTTATAGCAGAGTTATCTATGATACCTCAAAATATGACTGAATTAACTGACGAAAAAGATATAAAAAATATGGAAAACTTAATTGATACAATTGAAGAAGATGATGATGTTCAAGAAGTTTATCATAACTGGGATGAACCAGAAGAATAGTAATTCAATTAATAGTAATATAGTATTTTAAGGTATGCAAACTCTGCATACCTTTTTAATTATTCAATATATTTTATAATTATAAGGCAAATTGTCAATTAAGATTGACACTAAAATTTTTTAATGTTAAAGTATACAAGGTAAACAATTAAATAAAAAATATAGGGAAAGGTAAGACCTACAGCCCCGCTACTGTTACACGGACGAGCTTTAATCCACTGGGAAACTGGGAAGGAAAAGTAAGGAAGAAGTGCAAGTCAGGATACCTATAAAGTATGAACAATATTTTCGGAGGGAAAATTTGTTAACAACTATTTTTATCTAATTGTTGTTAAAGAAGACTTAAAACTCTCAATTATATTGAGAGTTTTTATTATTTTAAGGAGGAAATTAAATGTTAAAAAGAAACAAAACAAAATTAGCAGTAATAGCATTATCAGCAGCATTAGCATTAACATCATGTGGAAATAAAGATAAAGATGTTAATAAGGAAGAAACACCAGTAGTTGAGGAAGTAAAGGATGAAACAGGCTTAGTTCATGAAAAAGAAATGGAACTAAAATATGCTAAGCATTTCAAAGTGGACTATTATAAAGATGGTTATAAGAAAATTACGGATGCATCAGATAGAGAAATATTATTAATACCCGAAGGTAAGGAAATTCCAGAAATGGAAAAAGAAATGTTAACATTACAAATGCCAATCGATACTGTAGGATTATATTCAACAGTTGATGCATCATGGTTTAGACCTATTAATCTTATGGATAAAATCGCTACAGTAACTTTTGACAAAGAAAAATGGCAAATGGATGAAATGATAGAAAACTTTGAAAATGAAACTACAACATTCGTAGGAAAATCAAGTGCTCTTGATTATGAATTAATTCAAGCAGTAAATCCATCACTACATTTATTATCAAAATCTAGTGAAGAAAAATTATTCCCTAAATTTGATGAATTAGAATTAGATTATGTTAGTATGGGAGCTTATTTAGAAGAAGATCCAAGAGCTAGAATGGAATGGATGAAATTTGTTGCAGCTTTATATGATAAAGAAGAAGAAGCAGAAGAATACTTTGAAAATGAGTTAAAAAGAATAGATGAAGTAGTTGCAAAAGTAGAAAAAGATAATTCAGAAAAACCTAATGTTGCAATAATATACTTCTCACCTTCAAAAGAGATATTTAATGTAACAAAACCTGTTGGAAATCAAGCTGTTACTACTGAACTTGCAGGAGGTATACCATATCCTACAGCTGAGATGAGAGGCGATGTTGAAGGAAGAGGAAATAACTCAATGACAAATGAAGAATTTTATACACAAATGCAAGATGCAGATGTAATAATTTATGACAATATAACAGGACATGGAATACAAAATATGTCAGACTTATTACAAAAGGCAGAATTTGTATCAGATTTAAAAGCTGTTGAAGGAAAAAAAGTATATGGACTTCAAAGAACTTACTGGCAATCAGCTGATAAAGTTGCAGATATGGTAGAAGATTTATATGAAGTTTTAACTACTCCTGAAGGAGAATTTAAGGAAAATAGATTTTATTTCTTAATGGACTAAAAGATAGGAGAAGATTATGCAAAATAAAACAAGAACCAAATTTATGTTTTTATTTCTAATAATTTTATTATTAGTTGCTATAGCTATAAATATAAGTAAAGGTTCAGTAGATGTACCAGTTAGTAATATAATAAAAAGTTTACTAGGTAAACAAGAACTTTCAAAAATGGAATCTAATATTTTGTATAAGATAAGACTACCTAGAGTTTTTGCAGCAATATTATTTGGAGGAGCATTATCCATATCAGGATACTTGCTCCAAACTTTCTTTAAAAACCCAATAGTAGGACCATTTGTTTTAGGTATATCCTCTGGTGCAAAACTTTTTGTAGGGTTTTTCTTATTAACATCAACAACAATACCATTTATAGAAAATAGTCCCTTTGGACTAGTTTTAGTATCATTTTTAGGAAGTCTTATATCAATGGCACTTGTTATGCATTATGCTAAAACAGCAGAGTCAGTTTCAACTTTAATAGTAATGGGGATAATGATAGGTTACATAGCATCGGCAGGAACTAATCTTATGACTACATTTGCAAGTGAAAATCAAATAGCAAGTCTTTATGGTTGGTCATTAGGTACATTTTCAGGAGTAACTTGGGAGATGGTAAAAGTTTCCGCTATAATAATACTTCCAAGTATATTTTTGGTTATGCTTATATCAAAACCACTGGAAGGGTATTTACTAGGAGAAACTTATGCTAAAAGTATGGGAATAAATATTAAAATCTTTAGAATGATCCTTATTGCTTTATCAAGTATTTTATCTGCAACTGTTACGGCTTTTGCAGGTCCTATATCATTTGTTGGCTTAGCAGTACCACATCTTACAAGACTTACTATGAAGAGTTCTAATCCGAAAGTATTAACACCTTCAATTTTTTTACTTGGAGCTAGTTTTACGCTTATGGCAGACTTTATAGCTAGAACTTTATTTTCACCAGCAGAGTTAAGCTTAAGTACTGTAACATCTTTTATAGGAGCTCCTATAGTAATATCTCTTATGTCAAATAGGAGGAAAAGAATATGAGTAACTTTATAGCAGAAGATTTAATAGTTGGGTATGGAGATAGGGTAGTAGTAGATAATGTTAACTTCAACTTATCAAAAGGTCAAGTTTTGTGCTTGTTAGGTCCAAATGGATCAGGAAAATCTACTATTATAAAAACACTTATAGATAAAATAGAAAAAATAGATGGAAATATAAGGCTTGATAATAATGATATAGATTCATTTTCTATCAAAAATAGAGCAAGAAAAATATCAATTGTATTAACAGAAAGAGTTACTCCACAACTTATGACAGGAAAAGAAGTTGTTTCTACTGGAAGATATCCATATACAAATCACTTTGGAAAATTAGATAGAAATGATTTAGAAATTATAGATAATTCTATTGAACTTGTAAATGCAAATAATCTTAAAGATAAAGTTTTTGAAGATATGAGTGATGGTGAGAGACAAAGAATTATGATAGCAAGAGCTATTTGTCAAGAGTCAGATATTATGATACTTGATGAGCCAACATCATTTTTAGATATAAAATATAAAATAGAACTATTAAACATATTAAATAGATTAGCAAAAGAAGAAGAAAAAATTATAATAATGTCTCTTCATGAAATAGATCTAGTATCTAAAGTTGCAGATCGGGTTTTACTAATAAATAATGGCAAGATATATAAATATGGTAGCCCAGAAGAGGTCATAACAGATGAGAATATAGAAAAAGTATATGACTTAGAGCCAGGATCTTTTAATACAAACATTGGAGCTATAGAATTATCAAAAATGGGAGATAGGAAGAAGCCACAAGCATTTGTCATAGGTGGGCAAGGGAAAGCTACAAAAATTTATAGGGCATTAAATAGAGGAAATATACCATTTGCCTCAGGTGTAATATTTGAAAATGACATCGATTATAATCCTTGTAAATCTCTTGCTGAGATAATTGTAATAAATGAAAGCTTTGTAGATATTGAAGAAGAAAATATAAATATCTGTAAAAAGCTTATAGATAGCGTAGATATAATAATAGATTCAGGATGTTGCCTTGGAGGAATAAATAAAGGGAACAAGGAACTATTAGAATATGCATCGAAAACTTCAAAAAAACTGTATTCTCTAAGAAAAAAACAATTAGAAAACTTTACTCATGTATCAAGTGTAGAAGAGATAATACAATTAATAAAAAAGAAAGCTTAGAATTATAGTATTTTAAGCTTTTTTATTTTCTGTATTTATAGTATATAATATATATAGGACTTAAAGGAGGTAAAATATGACAATAAAAATTTTACATACGTCAGATTTACATATTGGAATGAAATTTAATAGTTATAATGATGATGTTAGAAATCAATTAGTAGAAGCAAGATTTCTATCTTTAGAAAATATGATAAATAAATCAAATGATTTAGAGTGTGATCTATTTGTTATATCAGGAGATTTATTTAATTCAATCCAAGTGAGTAAAAAAGATTTAAATAGGACTGCACAAATTTTAAATAAATTTAATGGATCATTCGTATTAATTTTGCCAGGAAACCATGATTACGATAATAATATTGTAGAGCTTTGGAGAGAGTTTGAAAGGATGAACCTTGAGAATGTTATTCTTTTAAACAAACATGAAATCTATAATTTAAATATACATGATAAAAATATAAATATATATCCAGCTCACTGCCATAATAAACACTCAAGCACAAATAATTTAAAATGGATAAAAGAAGAAAATATAAATCCTGAAGAAATAAATATAGGAATATCTCATGGTGCTATTGAAGGTTTATCAGCAGATTTAGAAGGAAATTATTTTCTAATGGGCTTAAATGAACTAGAAAATATACCAGTAGATATATGGTTAATAGGACATACACATGTAAGATACCCATATGTAGAAGAGATAAAAAATCATAAAATATTTAATGCTGGAACACATGAGCCAGATGGTTTAAATTATAAAGATGAAGGATCCTGTTGGTATATAGAACTGTCTAAAGAAGAAACTTTTACTAAGAGGATAATTACAGGAAAGTATAGATTTAATGATTTATATGAAGAAATAGAAAGTGATGAACAATTTTTCCAATTAAAAGAAGAATTAATTTCGAATATAACTTCAAGTGATTTACTCAGACTTAACTTAAAAGGGTCTGTAAGTAAAGATCTATATTCAAATATAAGTAGCATATATAAGGAATTAGAAGAAGCTTGTTTTTATCTTATAGTTAATGATAATGAATTAAAGTTAAAAGTAGATTCGGAAATTATAAAAAAAGAATTCACTCAAGGATCTTTCCCCTATGAATTTCTTATGAGTTTAGAAGATGATGAAGAAGCATTACAGTTAGCATATGAAATGGTTAGGGGGAAATAAATTGAAAATAGAGAAATTTGAAACAGAACAATTTGCTGGATTAAGACAAATTGACATGGAATTTGAGGATGGATTAAATGTAATTCTAGGTCCAAATGAGGCAGGTAAAAGTACAATAATTGATGGAATTCATGCTAGTTTATTTAAAAATGTTAATCTTAAAATGAATAATAAAAAAGATATAGATTTTTCATATAGATTTATGCCTAAACCAAATGGTGATAGTATAGATGGTAAATTAGTCTTTAGCCATAAGGATGATATATATACTATAGAAAAAGAATGGGGAGCAAACCATTCTATATCACTAGTAACCCCTGATGGAATAAAATTAAAAAATCAAAATAGTATAGACGAAAAATTAAAAGAAGTTTTAAGTTTTGGTGAGAGCACATATTCTAACGTAGTATTTGCAAAACAAAGGAAATTAAAAGAGTCAATAAGTAACATAGTGGAAGATGATACTTTATCAAAAGAAATTACTGATGTTTTAAGAATGGCTTTATTAGAATTAGATGGGGTAAGTATAGATGAAATAGAAAGAAATATTAATAGTGAGTTAGACAGATTATACAAAAGATGGGATATAGAAAAAAATTATCCAGAGAATAATAGAGGAGTTAATAATCAGTATAAGCAGGGATTAGGAGAGATTATAAAAACTTTCTATTTGAAGGAAGAAGCTTTTATAAAGATGGAAAATGCTAAACAAGCAGAATTGGATTATGAAAAGGTATGTGAAAACTTACAAATTTTAGAGGATTTAATAGAAGAGCTAAATAAAGAAAAAAAAGAACTAGAAGTAATTGAAGAAGATATTAACAGCCAAGAAATATTAAAATTAAAAGTAGATGCTCTAAACAAAGAGCTAAAAGATTTAAAGGATGCTAATATGAATTGGCCGCTTACAGAAAATGAGACTAAGATAATAGACAAAAGGTTAGAAGAGATAGAGTTAGAAAAAGATAAGTTAGAATTAGATAGATTGAATATATCAAGAATCAAAAGAAAAAAAGAAATAGAAGATATTATTAAAAAAATTGAAGAAATAGATAAATTATTAAAAGAAAAAGAAGAAAATTTAAAGAAAATAAAAAAAGTATCAAAAAATGATATAGATAGACTAAATAAACTAAGTAGAGAAATATTTAGATTAGATACGATAATAAAATCTGGAAACCTAAAGGTTAAAGTTATAAAAAGTAAAAATAATATATCTTATTCAACGGACTTATTAAATACAAAAAGTATTGGTATAGATGAGGAAATAATGTCAGATGGTTTTATTAGGTTAAATTATAATGATGAATTTATTTTAGATATAAAGTCTCAGGATATTAACTATGAAGAACTGTTCGCTGAAAAAATAAAAAATGAAGAAGAATATAAAAATTTATTAACTGAATTAAACATATCATCTATAAATGAAGCAAATATAGCTATAGAAAATAGAAATGATATTAATATATCTATAGAGAATTTATTTAATCAAAGACAAAATATTTTGTCTGAAAATAATATAGATAAACTTAAGGAAGAATTGTTATCATATTCTAATATAGATAATAATCAAACAGAAGAAGATATTATAAAAAAACTAAGAGAATTAAATAATGAAGAGTTAAATTTAAAGTCAGATTTAAAGTTAAAGAAAGATAAGTTAAATATATGGAAGGACAATTATTTAGATTTTGATAATTTATTTAATATTATAATAGATAAAAAATCAAACTTAAATACAATAACTAAAGAATTAGAAAAACTAAAGCCACTTCCAGAAAGATTCGATAATGCTCAAGATTTTAAAGAGAGATTAAGTTTCTTAAAGGTTGAAGTAGAAGATAAAACTGAAAGATTAAATAATTTAAAACAAGAATATTATGAGAAAAAATCCTTACTATATGATGAAACTTATGAAGAATTAAATATTGAATTTGAAAATATTGAAAAAAAATTTAAAATGCTTATTAATAGGGGAGAAAAATTGTTGAAAGTTAAAAAAGCATTTTTATACACTAAAGATAAAATGCTAGATAACCCAATGGAACCTTTAATAGAAAGTTTCAATGAAAACATTAAAATTATAACAGATGGAAAATATAAAAGTGGTAATATTGATGAGGATTTTAATATAAGTATATCAAAAGATGGTTCAATACCTATGGATTTATTATCTGCAGGTACTTATGACTCAGTATCTTTAGCTTTAAGATTTTCATTGTTAACATATATATTTAAAGAAAGTGGTTTTCTGATTTTAGATGATTGTTTGGTTGATTTAGATCCTATAAGAAAAGAAAAATCTATTAATCTAATAAAACATTTTTCAAAAACATATCAAATCATATTTACTACATGTGATCCAAAAACAGCGCAAATGTTAGGTGGCAACATAATAAATATAAAATAATGACAAAAACAGAAAAGAATATAGCGAAATTTGTAGATTCAAATTATTTTGAATCTACTTTTTTATTTCATCAAATAAAAAAGAAACGTTGATATATCAAGGATTATTAGCTAAAGATAAATAATAAACAACAAATCAAAGGAAAACATTCTCAAGGATTGTTAAAAAACTAATAGAAATGGCTTAAATTAGCCTGTTTATCGAGACTATATAGTGGTATAATATTGTATAAGGGAAAGTTAGTTAGCTATTGTGAAAACGATATCAATAATAAGGAGGTATGAAAGTTGACTTTTGAATTTAATCTAGAAGAAAACAAAGAAAAAATTGAACAATTTATAGAGTTCATAGAAGAACATAAAGATGAAGATGGTGCTGTAATGCCAATTCTTCAGGAAGCACAAAGAATATTTAAATATTTACCTGAAGAAATAATTGATTTAATGGCTTTAAAATTAGGAGTACACTCATCACACATTTATGGAGTAGCAACATTTTACTCTCAATTTACATTTATCCCAGAGGGTAAAAATAAAATAAGTGTTTGCTTAGGTACAGCATGCTATGTAAAAGGTGCACAGGAAATATTAGAAGAATTTAAAGATGAACTAGGAATTGATGTAGGTGAAACTACAGAAGATTTAAATTTTTCAATTATAGAAACTAGATGTGTTGGAGATTGCGGACTGGCGCCTGTGGTAACTGTTAATGAGGAGGTATTTGGTCACTTTAAGAAAGATGATGTTAAAGACCTAGTTAAAAAGTATAAATCATAGGAGGTATTACATAGTGGAAAAAATCACATATGAAAATATAAAACATATTAAAGCTTCTCAATTAGATATTCTACTTGATAGATTAAGTAAAAAAGATGACATATTAGTTGAAGATGGGAAGATAAGCTTAAAAGGTGAATTTTTTGAAAAACAAACAAGAATTGCATTAAAAAACTATGGAATTATTGATCCAGAAAATATATATGAGTATATTGCATTAGATGGATATTTAGCATTAGCAAAAGCTATTGAAGATAATGATAGAAAAAATATAATAAATACATTGAAAGACTCAAATTTAAGAGGTAGGGGTGGGGCAGGTTTCCCTACAGGTAGAAAACTTGAAACAGCAATGGTTCAAGAAGATGGTAAAAAATATATAATATGTAATGCTGATGAAGGAGATCCAGGAGCTTATATGGATAGATCAATATTAGAGGGAGATCCTCATAGCGTTTTAGAAGGAATGGCCCTAGCAGCTTTCTCAATAGGCTCTGATGAGGGTTATATTTATGTAAGGGCTGAGTATCCAAAAGCTGTTGAAAGACTTAAAATTGCTATCAAGCAAGCTGAGGAACTAGGATTATTAGGTGATAACATATTAGGTTCTGATTTTTCATTTCATATAAATATTAGGCTTGGAGCTGGAGCATTTATATGTGGAGAAGGTACTGCCCTAATGGAGTCTATAGAAGGAAAAAGAGGATTACCTAGAAATAAAGTATATAGAACATCAGAGCGTGGTTTATGGCAGAAGCCAACAATAATTAATAATGTTGAAACATTGGCTAATATTCCTCAAATTATAAATAAGGGTTCAGATTGGTTTAAAGAAATTGGGACAGAAAAATCTCCTGGAACTAAAGTGTTTGCTTTAGTAGGTAAAATAGAAAATTCAGGACTAGTAGAAGTACCTATGGGGACTAGTTTAAGAGAAATTGTTTATGAAATAGGTGGTGGCGTTCCAAATGGTAAAAAGTTAAAAGCTATACAAACAGGCGGACCATCGGGAGGATGTATCCCAGAAAGACTACTAGACACAAAGGTAGATTTTGAGTCATTAAAAGATATTGGCTCTATAATGGGATCAGGTGGTATGGTTATAATGGATGAAGATGATTGTATGGTAGATATTGCTAGATTCTTCTTAGAGTTTTCAGTAGATGAGTCTTGTGGAAAATGTACACCGTGTAGGATAGGTAATAAAAGATTATTGGAATTATTAGATAAATTTATAAATGGAAAGGCAGAAGTTATAGATATTGAAAGATTAAGAGATTTATCTAAGACAGTGTCCATGACATCACTTTGTGGTTTAGGACAATCTTCACCAAATCCTATACTTTCAACAATAGAATATTTTTATGATGAATATTATGATCATGCAGAAGAAAAGACATGTACTGCTAAATCATGTAAAAGCTTATTAAGATATAAGATTACAGATACTTGTATTGGATGTGGCTTATGTAAAAGAAATTGCCCACCTTCATGTATACATGGAGAAAATAAAGAAATACATGTAATTGATCAAGATAATTGTATAAAATGTGGAGCATGTTTTGAAATATGTCCAAAAGATTCTGTTGTAATGGTATAGGGGGATAGATATGATAAATTTAAAAATAAATGGTATAGATATTCAGGTTAAAGAAAACACTACTATATTAGATGCAGCGAAATTAATAGATGTTGAAATACCAACTCTTTGTCATGTAAATGTAGAAGGTATCAAATATAAGAATAATAATGCATCTTGTAGAGTTTGTATTGTAGAGAATGTTGATAACGGAAAATTACTTCCATCTTGTGCGACATTAGTAAAAGAGGGAATGAATATATCGACAAATAGTTTAAATGTTATTAATTCAAGAAGAAATATTGTAGAGTTAATACTTTCAGATCATCCAAATAGTTGTTTAACATGTGCAAAAAACTTGGATTGTGAGCTACAAGAATTAGCTGAAAACTTAGGTATTAGAGAAATTAAGTATGAGGGAGAAATGAATAACTTCCCAATTGATACAAACAGTAAGTCGATAGTAAGAGATCCTAATAAATGTATTTTATGTAAAAGATGTGAAACCATGTGTAATGATATGCAGACTGTAGGAGCCATATCCCAAGTAGGCAGAGGATTTAGCACAACAATAGGTACAACTTTCAATAGAGCTATGGATGATACAACATGTACATTCTGTGGTCAATGTCTAGCAGTATGTCCTACAGGAGCATTGACAGAGATAAATAATACAAGAAAAGTAATAGGGGCATTGAGAAATGAAAAAAAACATGTAGTTGTTCAAACTGCACCAGCAGTTAGAGTAGCTCTTGGAGAAATGTTTGATATGGAAGTTGGAACAAATGTTACTGGAAAAATGGTTGCAGCATTAAGACAACTAGGATTTGATAGAGTATTTGATACAAACTTTGCTGCTGACTTAACTATTATGGAAGAAGCAAGTGAATTTGTGGATAGAATAGAAAATAATGGTACATTACCAATACTTACAAGTTGTTGTCCAGGATGGGTAAACTTTTTAGAGCAACAATTTACTGATTTTTTAGATATTCCATCAAGTTGTAAATCACCTCATGAAATGATGGGTGTAATAACAAAAACTTATTATGCTGAAAAGCAAGGAATTGATCCAAAAGATATTGTAGTTGTATCAATTATGCCATGTGTTGCTAAAAAATATGAGGCAGCGAGAGAAGAATTATCAGATGAATATGGTAAAGATGTAGATGTAGTACTTACAACAAGAGAGTTAGCAGAATTAATAAAAGAATTTGGTATTAATTTCTTAGAACTTGATGATGAAGAATTTGACAATCCTCTAGGAGAATCTACTGGTGCTGGAACAATATTTGGAGCAAGCGGTGGGGTTATAGAAGCTACAGTTAGAACAGCCTACGAATGGATAACAAAAGAGACATTAGAGGAAATAGACTTTGTAGACTTAAGAGGATTTGCAGGGATAAAAGAGGCTACAGTAAATATAGGTGGTACAGATATAAATATTGCTGTTGCAAATGGACTTGGAAGTGCCAGAAAACTTTTAGAAAGCATAAGAGATGGTTCTAAAAAATATCATGCTATAGAAATTATGGCCTGTCCAGGAGGATGTATAGGTGGTGCAGGACAGCCTTATCACAAGGGCAACAATAATATATTAAGGAAAAGAGCAGAAGCTATATATGAAGCAGATAGAGAGAAAACTATAAGAAAGTCTCATGAAAATCCATATATAAAAAAATTATATGATGAATATTTAGGAGAGCCATATGGGGACAAAGCTCATAAATTACTTCATACAACTTATACAGCAAGACCAAAACTATAAGTATAAAAAGCACAGTTAAAAAACTGTGCTTTTTTTAATATATAAGTTCTATTTAATATATTAAGTCTAAAATGTGCTATAATACTAATACAAATAAATTATTAAGAGGTGTTGTATGATAAATATTGATGATATTAAAATTTTTAATATAAACTTAAAAACTAATTATTATTTAGGAGATACAGAATATAATAATTACTATTTAAAAGTAGAGTTGTTGCCAGAGGAGAAAGATCAAGACACAGTAATTTTATATTTTAATAATAAAGTATTATTTTTCTCTGAGACTGATGAAAGTTTTAGAAGTGATATGTGGAATAAGGATTTACAAGGAGAGGTTGTATATTTAGAAGAAGATTCAAAACTGTTGGATAAACTAATTGAAAATAGTAGTTTCCTTTATGAAAAAGAAGATTTAAAGCATTTTGTAATATCAACATATAACCAAATTGTTGATATAGTATGCTTAGAAAATCCTATAATTATACTTTCAAACAATAGTTATAATAGTGAATTTGATTATGATATTAATTATTCATCAGATTCTGATGAATTTAAACTTTATAATGATACATTTGAAAAGCTTTATCCTAAAGCCAGCCAAGTATTAAAAGATTTTAGAATAAATCCTAATATACCTTTTAGTCTTATTGATGAGGGAATAGATGAGGAATTATTTAAAAAAGAATATTCTGCTTATTATGCAGTAAAGGGTAATTTATTAAAAGATGGTTTAATTATGATAATTGAAGGAGTGGAGTTAGAATTTATTTCTATGGATAGAGAAGATATAAATCATGATGTTCCTTTTCTAGATAAACCATATTTTATAGTTGGACTTAAAAATATTAAATTGGGGTATTAAAAAGATATAGGGAAAACCCTATATCTTTTTATCTATAAAGAAAACGATTGCAATGAAAGGAGATGATTTGTTGTTTGTATATAATAAAGAAGAAACATTTAATAATCTAGTTTCAAATAGGCGAGATTTTCACAAATATCCATAAGAGGGTTGGACAGAATTTAGAACGACTTTGAGAATAATAGAAATATTAGAAAAATATGATATTGATTATGAATTTGGTAAAAAAATACACAATGAAGATTATATGTTAGGTATGCCGGATGAGAGAATAATAAATAAAAGATATGAAGAAGTATTAAAAACTACTAATAGAAAAGAAATATTAGAAGGTATGAAAGGTGGTTATACAGGATGCATAGCTAGGATTAGAGGAGATTTACCTGGAGATACGATTGGATTTAGATTTGATATTGACTGTAATAATGTAAGTGAAAGTAATAATATAGAACATCTTCCTTATAAACATGATTTTTCCTCAGAATATGATAATTTAATGCATGCATGTGGGCATGATGGACACGCTTCAATAGGTATAGAGTTAGCTAAAATATTATCGAGTAACAGAGATAAATTAAAAGGAGAAGTAGTTATTATTTTTCAACCTGCAGAAGAAGGAGGAAGGGGCGCAAATTCAATAGTAAATGCTAATAGATTAGAAGGAATAGATAAGTTTATAGCTATTCATCTGGGTTTAAATGCAAAAAAATTAGGAACAGTTGTTACAGGATGTAATAATTTTTTATCTAGTGATAAATATGATGTTTATTTTAAAGGTAAATCAGCACATGCAGGAGCATCACCTGAATTAGGTAAAAATGCATTAGCTGCAGCAGCAACAGCTACTTTAAATTTACTATCCATACCGAGACATTCAGAAGGTGCTAGTAGGGTGAATGTAGGAATATTAAATTCAGGTACTGGTAGAAATGTGATTCCAGAAACGGCTTACTTAGCTATAGAAACAAGGGGTGAAACTGAAAAGATAAATAGTTTTATGGTAGATAGTGCTTTAAATATATGTAAAATGTCTGCAAATATGTATAAATGTGAGTGTAATATAGAACTTGTTGGTAATACAATAGGCACCAGCTGCGATGAAGAAATAAAAAATACTATTCGGTTAGCAGCAGAAAATGTTAAAGATATAAAAGAAATAATAGATGAAGTAGACTTTGGAGCAGGAGAAGATGTAACTTATATGATGAATTATGTTAAGGAAAATGGTGGACAAGCTAGTTTAGCATTAATAGGAGCAGATATGAAAGCTCCACATCATAATGGAAATTTTGATTTTGATGAAAGAGCACTTTTAGTTTCTTTAGAACTGCTTATTAATTGTCTATATTTACTGTAAAAAAGTATATGTAAATAATAGGTAAAATATTATTTTATTCTTGAAAAATTATTTTTATATGATATACTTTAAATATATTAATTCATAGTTAAATGCTAGGAATTGGTAAAGTAGATAATTAGAAGTTTCAGAGAGGATTTGTTTGGTGTGAAAATCTAACTAATAATTATTGAAGTGCGCCAATAAGCAGGTAGTTGAATTTTAGTAAACTAGCCCGGGAGTTCCCGTTATAGAAATAGAGTATGAAAGTACTTGATTAAGCTAGGATATTATCCTAAGCAGAGTGGAACCGCGAAAGTAACCTTTTGCCTCTGTATATTTATATATAGAGGTAAGAGGTTTTTTATTATTAAAAGGAGGAATATAAATGTTAAATAGTATTTATAATACAATAGGCAATACACCAATGGTAAAAATCAACAATATAACTGAAGGACTGGATATTGCAGATATATATGTAAAGATAGAATCAGCTAATCCTTCAGGTAGCATTAAGGATAGAGCAGCTTTATATATGATTGAGAAAGCAGAGGAAGAAGGGATTTTATCTGTAGGTTCAACAATAATTGAACCAACAAGTGGGAATACTGGAATTGCTTTAGCTATGATTGGAGCTGCTAAAGGCTATGAAGTTATTTTAGTTATGCCAGATTCAATGAGTGTAGAAAGAAGAAAGTTAATGCTAGGATATGGGGCAAATATACTTTTGACACCAGGAAAAGAAGGTATGAAAGGATCAGTAGATTTAGCAGAAAAATTATCTAAAGAAAAAGGATATTTTTTACCTAATCAATTTGAAAATACTAACAACAAATTAGCTCATTATGAAACAACAAGTATAGAGATATTAGAACAAACAAAAGAGAATATAGATGCATTTGTAGCTGGTGTTGGTACAGGTGGAACTGTATCAGGTATAGGTAAAAGATTGAAAGAAGAAGTGGAAGATATTAAGATATATGCTGTTCAGCCTAAAACATCTCCGGTATTAACTACAAATACTTCAGGACCGCATAAAATACAAGGTATAGGTGCTAATTTTATACCAGGAATATATGACAAAGATGTAATAGATGGAGTAATTGATATTTCAGATGAAGATGCATTTAAATATGCTAGACTTTTAGGCAAAAAAGAAGGAATATTATCAGGTATTTCATCAGGAGCAAATTTAGCTGGTGCAATAGAAGTTGCAAAAAAACTGGGTAAGGGTAAAGTGGTTGTAACAGTACTACCAGATACTGGTGAAAGATATTTATCAACATCATTATTTGAAAGGGAATAAGAGTATGATAAAAGAAATAATATTATTGGCAAAAAATATATTAGATAAAGATCCTGCAGCTAAAAATCTATTTGAAGCAATATTTTGTTATCCCAGTATAAAAGCAATATATTATCATAGAAGAGCACATAAACACTATTTAAAAGATAGAAAAGTATATGCTAGATTTATATCTCAAAAATCTAGAAGAAAAACAGGAATCGAAATTCATCCTGGAGCTACTATAGGTGAGAATTTATTTATAGATCACGGAATGGGAGTAGTGATAGGAGAGACCGCAGAGATAGGAAATAATGTTACAATATACCATGGTGTTACTTTGGGAGGAATTGGTGGAGATAAGGGGTCAAAAAGACACCCAACTGTAAAAGATAATGTAATTATAGGAACTGGGGTAAAAATTTTGGGTCCTATAACAATTGGAGAAAATTCAAAAATAGGAGCCAATGCAGTTGTGTTAAAAGATGTTCCTCCAAACTCTACAGCAGTAGGTATTCCAGCTAGAATTATTTAAATTAGGTCAGAAAACAATTGTGTTTTCTGATCTTTTGTATTTTCTACAAATATGTTAAATATATTTAATTAAAAATACTATATATGTTAATTATTTTTAATAAAAAAATGAATTAAAATATATTTTTTTAAAATCATTTTAAATAATATCTAAACTTATTGTAAGTCATAAACTAGATAGCCATGGGATATAATTAATACATATTAAACTTTAGGCTTTAAAATTCAATAAATATTACTAAAAATTAATATTATTCGTATTGTAAAAAGTTAATAATTATGTTATTGCAAAAAGGCATTAATAAATAGTAGATTAATAAATAAATATAACATTTCATTTGGAAAACAATCTTTTAATAAAAGGCTATTTTCCAAAATTATTTATTAGATGTAAATCGTTTCCATTAGTTTTCCATTATGAATAAAATAAAAAAACGATTTCTTAAAATAATATCCTTGAGCTGGAGGTGTAATAGTATGTATTTAGATTTTGATATAAATGCATTTTTAAAAGACAATGAATATATTATAAATATTGATAGCCCAAGTAATTATCCAGCAGGGATAGAAAAGGTTGCTGATTTTTTTCATGAAGGATTTAAAGATTTAGGTTGGAATAGTGATAAGATATTTCTAGATGAGAAAGCAGGACCATGTTTAAAAGTTACAAATACAAATTCAGAAGAATTTGATATTTTAATAGTTGGACATATGGATACTGTTTTTGATATTGGTACTACAGAAAAAAGACCTATGACAATTGACGGTAATAAGGTTTTTGGACCTGGTGTATGTGATATGAAAACGAATATACTTATCAATTACTATGCATTAAAAGAGATTTCAAAGCTAGAAAAACAGCCTAATATTTGCGTATTTTATAATAGTGATGAAGAAATAAGTTCTAGGTATTCTAAAGAAATTATTATGGAATTAGCGAAAAAATCTAAATTTGCAGTAGTTCTAGAAGGAGCAAGATTAAATGGAGATCTTGTAGCTAAGCGTAAAGGAGTAAGTAGATATGCTTTTGAAGTAAAAGGTAGGGCTGCACACTCAGGAACGGATCATATAAATGGTCTATCTTCAATAGAAGAGTTAGCTAATATTATAAAAGAGCTACACAAATTAACTGATTATGAAAAAGGAACTACAGTAAATGTTGGAGTAGTAAGTGGCGGAAGTAAGGCAAATATTGTAGCAGATTATGCACAAGGAGAAGTAGATATAAGATTTGAAGATAATAGTGAATATGAAAAAATTAATGAAGCAATAGAAGCTATTATAAGAAGTTCACAGGCAAAAGGTTACGAGGTAATCTTTAGTCAAAAAGGTTGGAGACCACCTATGAATCCAACTGAAAAAACTAAGAAGTTATTTAAATACATTGAAGAACTAGGAAGAGAAATTAACATGTCATTTGGTTGGGCCTCAACAGGAGGAGGATCAGATGCAAACTTTACAGCACATGTTGGCACACCATCAGTAGATGGTTTTGGACCAAGAAGTGCAAATCCTCATAGAGAAGATGAGTATATAGAAATGGATAGTATTGAGCCAATGCTTAATTTATTATATAAAACTATCAAAAATGCAAATAATATTATATTTTAAGGGGGATGCTTGAAAATATAGTTTTATGTGCCAAAATTTACAAAAATAGGAGGAGATTTTTTAATGAGTAAGAACAAAGAAAAAGCGTCAGGTTTCGATAAGTTTATCGGTGGCGTTGAAAGAGTTGGTAACAAACTACCAAGTCCATTTATGCTTTTTGTGTATTTAACTTTATTCATAATGGTATTATCTTTTGTTTTATCAAAAGCAGGAGTATCTGTAGATTATTTAGCTGCAGGTAAAGACGGTGGAGAGTTACAAGAAACAACAGTTGAGGTAATCAACTTATTAAGTAAAGAAGAGTTACAATATACTTTAGCAAATTTTGTTAAAACTTTTGCTCAATTCCCACCACTAGGATTAGTTCTAGTAATGATGATGGGTATTGGATTTGTTGAACAAACTGGATTTATAAACGCAATAATGAGAAAGTCATTAGTAGGAGCACCATCAGTACTAGTAACATTATTACTAGCATTTGTTGGAGTTAACGCAAATATCGCATCTGATGCGGGTATGATTTTCACAGCTTCAATAGGAGCGGCTTTATTTAAGGCTTTAGGAAGAAACCCTTACATAGTGTAATTGGTTTCGCAGCAGGTTCAGGAGGATTTACTGCAAACTTATTCGTAGCAGGAACAGATGCTTTACTATCAGGTATTACTGAATCAGCAGCATCTGGATTAGGAATGGATTTAACTATACATCCATTAATAAACTATTTCTTCATGGCTACAGCAACATTCGTTGTAACAGCGGTTGTAACTTTAGTTACTGAAAAATTCACTGTACCAAGAATAGACTATTCATCAGATGACGTAGATGTTGATTTAGATGAACATAGAGTTACTGATATAGAATTAAAAGGTATTAAAAATGCAGGAATAGCATTTGTAATATTTGTAGCAGTTATATTAGCAGGAACTATTCCACAAAATGGATTATTAAGAGCTGCTGATGGAACAATATTACCTAAATCACCACTTATTTCAGGTATAGTACCATTATTATTCTTTATGTTTACTACTGTAGGGGTAACTTATGGTAAAACAATAGGATATATAAAATCCGAAAGAGATTTAACTAAAATAATGAAAAAATCATTAGAAGGTGCGTTAACATTATTAGTTGTTACATTACCATCTTCACAATTTATAGATATGTTCTCAAGAAGTAATATCACTACTGTATTAGCAGTTAGAGGTTCAGAATTCTTAGAAACATTAAATGCAGGACCAATACCATTATTACTAATGTTTATATTTATAGTTTCATTAACTAACTTAGTAATGACAAGTGGATCATCAAAATGGTTAATTTTAGCACCAATATTTGTACCAATGTTAGCGTTATTAGGATTATCACCAGCTGCAGCTCAAGTAGCTTTCAGAATAGGTGACTCAGCTACAAATATTATTTCACCAGTATCATCCTCACTGGCTGTAGTAATAGGTATAATGGAACAATATAAACCTGAAGATGAAGGACCAATTGGAATCGGTACAGTTATATCATTAACGCTTCCATATGCATTAGCTATATTAGGTTCAATGTCAATAATGTTAATAATCTGGGTATTATTAGATTTACCATTAGGACCAGGAGCAACAATATTTATTTAATTAATTGAAAATTTATTTAGTAAAACATAATAGATATGTGTGGTCTTAGCTTTGCTAAGATTCATACATATCTTTATTCTTTAAAATGATAAAAAAAATAAAGAGGTGAAGTAATGATCTTATTAAAAAACTGTAATTTGATTAATATGGCAGGAATTTATGAAGAAAACTATGATATATTAATTGATGGAAAAACTATAAGAAAGATAGAAAAAAATATAAATACAAATGATTATAAAGATATAAAAATCATAGATGTAGATGGTAAGTTAGTTACACCAGGTCTAATAGAAAGTCATTGCCACATGGGTATATATGAAACAGCTGTACCAGAAGGTATAGATGGTAATGAAACTACAAACCCTGTTTTACCAGGCTTAAGAGCAATAGATGCTATAGATCCATTAGATTCTGCATATGATGTAGCAATAAAACATGGAATTACTACAGTAGTTACAGGACCAGGAAGTGCAAACGTTATGGGGGGAACTTTTTGTGCCATGAAAACTGCTGGAAAAAGCTTAGATAGAAATATCATAAAAGAAGAAGCGACTTTTAAAATGGCTTTAGGCGAAAATCCAAAAACATTTTATGGAGGAAAAGGTATCGCTCCTAAAACAAGAATGATGAGTGCCGCTTTAATGAGAGAAGCATTATTTAAAGCTAAAAAATATCATGAGGATTACAATGCGTATCTAAATGGTGAAAAAGAATCATATAAATATGATTTACATATGCATTCACTTATGAGAGCATTTGATGGAATGAGGGTTAAAATACATGCCCATCAAGCAGATGATATTATGACAGGTATTAGAATTTCAGAAGAATTTGGATTAAATTACACAATTGATCATTGTACAGGAGGATCTGATATAGTAGATGAATTAGTAGATCATAATGTTGACTGTATAATAGGACCATCAGCGGGTGGTAAAGGTAAATATGAGCTTAAAAATAAAGGATTTAAATTAGGAAAGTTATTACAAGAGAGAAATGTTGATTTTGCTATAACAACAGACCATCCAGTAATTCCAATCGAGGGGCTATTAATGCAACTTGCAATGTATGTCAAAAATGGCGTAACAGAAGAAAATGCATTGAAAGCTGTGACAATTAATGCAGCAAGAGTTACTGATATAGATAAATATGTTGGAAGTATAGAAGTAGGCAAAGATGCGGATATTGTTATTTGGGAAGTAGGACCTTTAAAGACAATGAGTAAAACAGATATGGTTATAGTAAACGGAGAGATAGTTTATGAAGGAGAGGAAGGTGAATATGATGTTGATTATAAAAAATACTAATTTATATAATATGAATGATATTAATGGAGAAAAGAAAGACATTATAGTAGAAAATGGAAAAATTATAGATATTTTAGATGAAGTTGAACTTTCAAATTATAAAGATGCAGAGATAATTGATGCAAATAATCAAATCGTAACACCAGGATTAGTAGAAGCTCATTGTGCGGTTGGAATTCAAGAGCAAGTTCACAAAGAAGGAGCAGATTTAAATGAGTCTACAGACCCTATCACTCCGCAACTAAGAGGTATAGATGCTATTAATCCTGAAGATGAAGGGTTTAGTATGGCATTAAGTGCAGGAGTTACTACGGCTATTACAGGGCCAGGAAATATCAATTTAATAGGAGGAACTTTTGCTGCTATTAAGACTTATGGAAATACAGTGGAGAAAATGAGTATAGAAGATGAAATTGCTTTTAAATTTTCTTTAGGAAATGTTCCAAAGGGTTTCTATGGTGGAAAAGGAAAATCACCAAAAACTAGACTTGCAAATGCAGCATTAATTAGAGAAGCGTTATACAAAGCCAAAGCATATCATGAACAAATGAAGAAATATGAAAATAATGAAACTTCAAATGCACCAGCATTTGATATGAAATTACAATCATTAAGTAGGGTATTTGATGGTATGCTTGTTAAATTTCATGCTCAACAAGCCTATGATATAATGACAGCTGTTAGAATTGCAGAAGAGTTTTGTTTAAACTATACAGTTGATAAATGTTCTGAAGCATACCTAATAACTGAAGATTTAAAAAATCATAATGTTAAATTAGTTGTTGGCGCAACATATGGTGGTAAGAGAACTCACGAAATTAGAAATCAAGATACAATAATTGGAAAAGTATTAGAAGAAGAAGGAATTGATTTTTGTATATCATCAGGTCATCCTGATATAAATATAGATCTTACTATGATTCAACCAATTATGATGGTAAGAAAAGGATTGTCTAGAGAAAAGGCATTAAGAGGAGTAACAATAGATGCTGCAAGAGCCGTTGGGTTAGATAATAGATTAGGGAGTATAGAAGTTGGAAAAGATGCAGATATCGTAATTTGGAGTGGAGAACCACTAGATTATTATGGATATGCTCAATATGTAATAATAGATGGTAATGTAGTTTTAAAAAAATAGATATAAAAAATTAACAGCTGCTAATATTATAAATATTAGCAGCTGTTTTTATTTTTCTATATAACCATGGTAATTTTTATTATCTTTACGATAGTTATTTTTATCGATATCTTTATATACATATATATCATTTGCATTCAAATAATCTATGAGATTTGAATTGTTTTTTATGTCATTAACTAACGCAATTTTTAAGTCAAGATTATTTATAAAATCTTCAAGTTGTTCTTGGCTTAAATTCATAGCTAAGATATCCGCAATAGGTTCATGCCCTAAAGTCTTTAAATAATGGTACTCATCGAATGTTCTAGCAATTGGATATAGACCTGTTAAAGCATTTTTATCATTTTCACGGGTATATCTTAATATATTTGTGAATAATCTTCTAACTCTATCAAAGTCTAAATTATCAAATCTTAATACTGTATTAGGATTTTCATTAGATTGTACTAAATCTGTAAATGTAAAAATATCAGTGTCATTTCCGAATATGAATTCTGAAGTTTCTTCATCATACCAAACATCAATTACAAAAGATTTTTTATTGTCTATATCTTTTATATAATCTAAATTTCCATCATCTTTATAGATATATTCATCTAATGAAATATTATTTTTAATATTAAAATTGTAATTTCCAGATAAAATTTCATTATATAAGTTATTATTTAAGATATAATCACACATATTGATTTCAGATGTTAATTTTTCATATACTTGTCTATACTCATCTGTATTAAGTTTTGTTTTTGTATTTATATCATATACTGTGCTATTTGAAAAAACTCCATCTCTAGACATGATAAATACCTCGTTATCAGAAATAAAAGATCCCTTAATCATATATGTTTGAGTTGCCACATAATTAGTGTCTTTATAATTTAGTATATCTCTACCAAAGATAAGACTATTATTTAAGTCCAAATCCATAAGATTAGCTATAGTTGGTAAAAAATCTAAATGGCTTGAGACTTTAGATACAGTTTGATTTATATCTTCATTTGGGATATGAATTAAAAGAGGTATATTCTGCATCTCCTCTAGAGTATATTCTTCTTCTAAGAAATCATCCATTATTACCTTGTAGTCTTCATGTGCAGCACTAATCCCAAAGTGGTCTCCGTATATAGCAAAGACAGTATTATCATATAGGCCAGCTTCTTTTAAACTGTCAATAAATTTACCAATTTGTTTATCAGTATAATAAATTGACTGAAAATAATCTCCGAGTATAGTATCTTTATATTTATCTTCAATTTCAAGGTACTCTTCTTTTTCAGGCATTTTATAAGGATTATGACTGGTTAATGTGACTAAAAATGCGTAAAATGGATTATCGTCTATACTATCTAATTCCTTTATATAATCCACTGACATATCTAAAAACTTTTCATCATTTAAACCAAAGCCTATAATATCTTCTTTCTTTACATTAAAATCGTCCTCATTGATAAACCTTTGGAAACCTTGTGCCTGATAAGCATTATTTCTATTCCAAAAGTCTTTTTTATAACCATGAAATGCCCATGCAGTATAACCTTCATTTCTAAGTAGCCAAGGAAGTCCATTAAAGTTATTTTTCTCATAATCCACATATGAAGGACCGGTCATAGAAGGATATAAAGAATTATTTGTACTAAATTCAGCATCAGAAGTATTACCTTTACCTATCATTTGATAGAATTTATCAAAATATATTGTAGAAGAATCTTCAATTAGTCTATTTAGATTTGGGGTAATCTCTTGATTATTGTATTCAAGTCCCATAACAAAGTTTTGTAAAGACTCAACCTGTATAACAACCAAATTTTTCCCTTTAGCTATTCCGGTAAGTTCACCTTTTTCAATATTAGATCTTTCTTTAATTTCCTCTATAAGTAATTCTTTTTCTTCATCTGATAAATTATAAGAATTAGCGTTAAAGAGAGTATCAATTATATCATTTGTATGGTATAAAAATAATTCTTGATTGGAAATTGATTTATATATATTGTTATTTTTTAATATTACTATATTAGTAAAGAGAATAGTTAGTATTGCTAAATTTACAATTAATATTTGTTTGTTTGATATAGAAAATACTCTATCAAATTTATCCTGGATATTATATTTCTTATTTAAAAAATATAATATAGGTAAATCTAATATAAATGATAATGTTTTTATATTAAAAATATCAAATAGTGATTCCTTTACATCAGCAACTTGGCCAACTTGAGAAATCATTGAGATACTTGGCAAAACATTAAAGTATGTAAAATGTAGTATATCTATAAAGAATATTATAGAAAAAATGCTATATAGTATGAAGCTTAACTTATTATTTTCATCTTTTTTTCTAAGTAAAGAAAATATTGTTAGTATAAAAAATGCTCCTGTTATTATAACAAAAATTCTATTGTGTTCAACTTTTGTTAAATATGTAAAAAGTATAGATTTTAGTATTAGCAGTATTGAATAAATCATTTAATCACTCCATTTTATTATTTGCTACAATACGAATAATTATATAATTATTTAATAGAAGTGTCAATTTTACTAGATATTTACCGAAATATAATCACTATATTAAATAATATAGTGATATAATAATATTAATAAATCTATAAGGGGGATTATTATGAAAAGTTTTGAACAAATGTTAAATGATTATGCAAAAATGTGTGTAGAAATAGGAATAAATATAAAGGAAGATCAGCCTTTAGTTATTTCTGCACCTATAGATGGTGCTAGATTTGTAAGAATGGTGGCAAAACATGCTTATGAAAAGGGAGCCAGTAATGTTCACATAAATTGGACAGATGACACTTTAACAAGGCTTAAGTATGACTATGCTCCATTAGAAGTATTTGAAACTTTTCCTAAGTGGAAAAAAGATATGATGTTAGAATTTGCAGAACAAAAAGCAGGTTTCTTATCTATATATTCAGAGGATCCAGAATTATTAAAAGGTGTTGATTCTAAGAAAATAAATACTAATAATAGAATTTATTCTGAAAATATGAAAGAATTTAGAAATTATACAATGAATGATATAAATCCATGGTGTGTTGTAAGTATACCAACTATAGGATGGGCTAAAAAAGTTTTCCCAAATGACAAGGAAGATATAGCAATTGAAAAGTTATGGAATCTTATATTTCAAGCAACTAGGATGGATTTAGAAAATCCAGTTTTAGAATGGAAAAAACATATAAAAAATTTACAAAAAAGAGTAAAATTTCTAAATGATTCTAATTTGAAAAAATTAATATACAAATCCTCAAATGGAACAAATTTAGAAGTAGAACTTCCTAAGAATCATATTTGGGCTGGTGGTGGAAGCTATGACTCTACCGGAACATATTTTGTTGCAAATATGCCTACAGAAGAAGTTTTTACTATGCCAAAAAGAAATGGTGTAAATGGAATTGTATATAGTACAATGCCTTTAAACTACTCTGGAAATTTAATTGAAAACTTCAAGCTGGAATTTAAGGATGGAAAAATAGTAGGATTTGATGCTGAAAAAAATAAGGATGTACTGGAAGAATTATTAAATATGGATGAAGGTTCACGATATCTAGGAGAGGTAGCACTTGTTCCAGATGATTCTCCAATATCTAATTTAAATACAGTATTTTATAATACTTTGTTTGATGAAAATGCTTCATGCCATTTTGCATTTGGTAAAGCTTACCCAACAAATATAAAAAATGGAGAGAAAATGAGTAAGGAGGAGCTTACTATAAATGGTGTTAATGATTCAATTATTCATGAGGATTTTATGGTAGGATCAGAAGATTTAAATATAATAGGTATAAAAGATAATGGTGAAGAGTTATTGATATTTAAAGATGGAAATTGGGCATAAAGAAGAAACTCCCTACTAAGAAATTTTTTTATGCGAGTCATTTTCTTCGAGATCTCTGACTGTTTGCTTTAGGTATATAGTATTTAATATTATAGCTATTATAGGGCCTACAAAAACACCAATTGGTCCAAATATTAAAGACCCAATAAAAGTAGATACAAATGTATATAATGGTCTTAAACCAATACTTTTACCTAGAATTCTAGGTTCAAGAATTTGCCTAATAACCATGGCTATAATATATAAAAGTATAAGTTTATATCCAAAAGAACTATTTTTAGATATAAAAGAATAAATAGACCAAGGGATTAATATTATTCCACTACCTACTACTGGTAGAACATCTACAATAGCAATAATTAGTCCTATTAAAATGTAATAGGGGGCATCTATTAAATATAGGCCTATTGAAAAAATAAAAAAACTTAATATAAATAATTTAAGCTGACCCATAAGAAAACCTTTAATTCCTATGCTTGTTTCTTTTATTAAATCCAAAATATAATTTATATTGTCATTCAAAAAATCACTCCCTTATTAACTTATATATATTGTGATATAATATATATATCCTAAATTTAAATAAATAATTATATTTATTTAAATAATTTTTAAAATTATCAAAAAGTAAAAAGCTGATAACTTTTTTAGTTATCAGCTTTTTTACTTGACCTTGCCCTTAGGTATTAGTATATCATTTAAATGGGAGGTGTATTTTGTGTATATAAATGAAGTTATAGAAAAAGTAGGAATAACAAGAAAAGCTTGTTTATATTATGAAGAAAAAGATTTAATACAACCTAAATATGATTCTAATGGATATAGGATATACGATGACTTTGATTTAGAAAGGTTAATAGAAATTAAACTTTATAGGATGCTTGATTTATCGATATTAGAAATTAAAGAAATATTTTCATCAAATATAAAAGAAGAAACTTTAAGAAGAATATATTTAAAGAAAAAAAATAAAAATGATTTAGAAGTAGAGAAACTTAAATTATTAAAAGAAATGGATGGATTTAATATTGATCTCATTAATAAAAAAATAGAGAATCTAGAAAAAAATAATACAATTAAAACAAGGCTATTAGATAAGTTTCCAGATTTCTATTCGAGATTACTTTTTATACATTTCAACCAATTTCTAGATGTCGTAATAGAAACAAAAGAGCAAAGAGTAGCATATTATAATATAGTAAAATATTTGGATTCGTTAAATTATGAAGATATACCTTATGAGTTATATAAGGAATATGAGGAAGTCTTTGAATTTTGGACAGATGACAGATTAATAGAAGTAGAGGAGAATAAGCAAAAATTAAGACAAGATAGTTCAGAGTTTCTTAGACAGAACAAATTTAATATAAAACAATATTATGAATATATTAATTCTTCTGAGTATAAAGATTCAAATTTATATATAATTAATGAGAGCATAAGTCAAATTTTTAAATCAAGAGAATATCAAGAGATTTTTATAGAAAACTTAAAGGTGTTATCACCTGAATATAAAAAATATTTTGATGATATGTCAAATATAAATATTAATATAGAAAAAGAACTGTTTCAATAACTGAAACAGTTCTTTTTATTAATAAGCAAATTCAATTTTAACTGATGCATATATTTCTAAATCTTCTATATATATTGGTGTTGTTGATGATGATTCTTCTTTAATCATATTAAGATCTAAATTACTTTCTTTTACTGGCACATAGTTTCTACTAGATTCTTCTATTAAAACAGGTTTAAGATTTTTTAAGTTTAGAGTCTTACCAATCATATCTGCTTTTTTATTTGCATCTTTTATTGCTAATTCTAAAGCTTTATAATATGAAGTATTTGTATTACTGTTAGAATAATTTATATTGCTTAGACTGTTAGCGCCTGCTTTTATTGATGTATTCACAATTTTAGATAAATCATCCAACTTTTTAGTTGATACAGTTATATTGTTTACAGCTCTATAATTAACTATAACTGATGGATCTTTCTCATAATCATAAACTGGTTCTACATAAATTGAAGAAGATAAGATGTCATCTTTAGAAATTTTTATTTTTTCTAATTCTTTAACTACATTATTAGAAATTTTATTATTTTCTTCTAGTGCTTTTACTTGATTTTTATTATTAGTTATTATAGTAAATGTCAAGTTGGCTGTGTCTGGCTTTAACTTAACACTTGCTTTACTACTTACTACAATTCGTCCTTTAACTTCTTCTGCAAATCCAATAGAAGTGAAGGACATTAACATTACCAAAACTAATATTATAATTAATTTACTTTTCATAAAATCACTCCTTTTAATATGTTATCTTAACTATATTATATCACAGTAATGTATTAGAGAGAACAAATTAATATAATAGAAATTTATTTTTAGAAAAATCAATTATTCGTTCTTTTTTTAATTTTGATAATTCATTAGATAAAGCACTTCTATTTACAGATAAAAAGTCAGCCATCTCTTGTCTGTTAAAGTTAATAGTAATTTCATTAGATCCTTGTTTTTTACTCTCACTATATAAAAACTCCATGACTTTATCACGAGTAGTGGGTTTAGTAAGTAAATTAATTTTATTGTTTAATTTAACATTCTTAATTGCAATTATATGGACTAGATTAAAAATTAGGGAATTATGAAAGGAACAAGTTTTTCCGCAAGGAGAAATAATTCTATTTGATTCTAAAAATAAGATTTTAGAGTCAGTAGAACATTCTACACTAACTGGTATTGAATTTGTATTTGAAAAAGCAAAAGCTTCACCAAATAAATCTCCTTCAAATAAGTTAGCAATTATATTTTTATTGCCAAAGTAATCTTCACGTATAATTTTTATATTTCCTTCAAGAATTATTCCTATAGAGTCTATAAAATCTCCTTCTATAAAAATAAAATCTCCTTTATTATACTTTTTAATCTTGGAATTAAGACAAGCCAATATATTATTAATATCTTTATATTCAATTTTATTAAATAGCTGTATTTTATTGTAAATATTAAAATCTAAAATAATATCACATCCTTCAAATTAGTTGTAAAAACAACCGAATATTAGTTATATATATTATATCCTATAAACAGAAGAAATAAAGGAGGAACTTTATGAAGAGAAAAGTTATCTTTATAGATGAAGATAAATGTATAGGCTGTGGAATATGTGTCAATACATGCCATGAAGGAGTTATAGAGATTATAGATAATAAAGCTAAATTAGTAAGAGAAGATTATTGTGATGGTTTAGGTAATTGTTTACCAAATTGCCCAAGTGATGCTATAAGCTTGATTGAGAAAGAAGTTGAGAATAATAAAGTTGAAAATCAACATTTAAACTGGCCTATTCAGTTAAAACTTATTCCTGAAATAAAAGGAATCTTTAATGAAAGTGTATTATATATAGCCGCTGATTGTACAGCTTTTAGATATAAGGATTTTTATAAAGAGTTTTCAGATAATAAAAAACTTGTTATAGCATGTCCGAAATTAGATGGATATGATTATTCAGAAAAAATAAATAAATTAATTTTAAATAATAAAATTAATAATATAAATTTAGTACTAATGGAAGTACCGTGTTGTAGAGGATTAAAAAGAATGTTAGATATTTCTGTAGCAGATATTCCATGGATAGTAGATATAAAAGTCACTGTTATAGGAATAGATGGTCGAAAAAAATAAGGAGGGTTAATTATGGATATGTTTTGTTATCAATGTCAAGAAACAGCAAAAGGAGTAGGATGTACAAAAGTAGGTGTTTGTGGAAAGACAAGTGAGGTTAGTTATTATCAAGATTTAACTATATATTTAGTAAAAGGAATATCAAATATAATAATAAATGAAAATCTAGATTATGATAAAGATCTAAGCTTTGAGATTATGAATAGTTTATTTATGACTATTACAAATGCAAACTTTGACAAAGATGCAATAGAGGAACAAATAAATAAATTGGTTATTATTAGAGATAGCCTAGCTAAAGACTCAAAAACTAAAGACTTGCATCATAGTGCTATTTTTAGAGTAGAAGATTTAGATACAGCAGATGACTTAGTTAAGAAAATAGGTGTATTATCAATAGAAAATGAAGATGAAAGATCTTTAAAAGAGCTTGTAATATATGGACTTAAAGGTTTAGCTGCTTATTATATTCATGCATATAATTTAGGATATGAGGATGAAGATATCTGTAAGTTTACTTATCATGCATTAAATGAAACATTAAAATTAAATTTATCAATAGAAGAGTTACTATCTTTAGTTGTTAAAACAGGAGAATATGGTGTAAAAGTGATGGCACTTTTAGATAAGGCTAATACAGAAGTTTATGGTAATCCTGAAATGACAAATGTAGAAATCGGTGTTAGAAATAATCCGGCAATACTAATATCAGGTCATGATTTAAAAGATTTAGAAATGTTATTAGAACAAACAAAAGGAACGGGAGTAGATGTATATACTCATGGTGAGATGTTACCTGCACATTATTATCCTAAATTTAAAAAATATGATAATTTATTCGGAAACTATGGAAATGCATGGTGGAAACAATTAGAAGAATTTAAATCTTTTAATGGGCCGATATTATTTACGACTAACTGCATTGTTCCACCTAGAGATGAGGAAATAAGACAAAGAATATTTACAACTGGTGCTTCTGGATATCCAGGCTGTACTCATATTTTAGAAGATGAAAATGGATTTAAAGATTTTTCAGAAATTATTGCAATGGCTAAATCATTAAAGTCACCTTTAGAAATTGAAAATGGTCAAATTATAGGTGGATTTGCACATAATCAAGTATTTGAGTTAGCTGATAAAGTTGTAGAAGCGGTAAAAAATGGAGA